>JBGOVF010000127.1:0-6671 GCA_041477975.1 Tepidiformaceae bacterium | reverse complement strand
CCACGCCGCCCTGAACCTGGCCTACGGCCGAGATACGGGCCGCAAGGGCTCGCTCTCCACGCCCCAGGGTTACCGCGACAAGGGCGACTGGATGAAGCGCCGCTACATGGAGATGCTGGGCTAAACGCCGAGGAAGTCGAACACGAGGCGCGCGACCTCGTCAGGCTTCTCCAGCATTGGCAGATGGCCGCACTGCGGGATGAGTTCCCACCGGGCGCCTCGAATCCGGTCGGCGATCTGGCGGCCGTTCTCCGGTGGCACCATGCCGTCGTCGGCCCCGCAGAGCACGAGCGTGGGGCAGGCCAGCCCTGGCAGCCGGTCGTAGCTCGACCAGCCTGCGAACGCCTCTTGCTGGCGCACCACCGCGAAGCGGCGGGGCGGCGCTTCGAGGTCGGTGTTGAGGCAATAGGCGAACGCCTCCGGGTCGCGCTGCTTCCACCCGGGAGACGCCATGGCGCTGTTCTGGGTGGCGAAGATCTGCTCGCGCGTCATGTCTGGCGTGAAGTTCATCGCGCGAGTGACCACGTCGGTCGATCCGACAGAACCCGGCCCACCATGCCGCGTACCGCTGAGGATGAGCGACATTGCGCGGGCCGGCTCAGTCAACGCGAACTCCTGCGCGAGCATGCCCCCGCGGGACCGGCCGTAGATCGTGGCCGACTTGACCCCTGCTGCGTCCAATACCGCCGCCATGTCGCGGACCTCATCATGGATGGTGTACGGCTCGTCACGGCGCTCGCTCGCTCCCATGCCGCGGCAGTCGAATGTCACTACGAACAGCCGCTGTGCCAGGAGGCCGGGCAGTCGCCCCCAATGGGCCAGCCTGTGCGAAAGGCCCAGCGTCAGCAGGATCGGGGGGTTGGTGGGCGCGCCCTGCGTTTCGTAGTGGATGGCCCAGCCGCTGGCGCTGGTTTCTGGCACGCGAGCCTCCGGGTCGGGATACCGACCGCCCCTATACTACCGGCGCAATGCACCTGCGTTCGTTTGTCCAGGTCGTTCCGATCCGTTTGCGCCTGGCGATCTCTGCGTTCAGCGCCGTGGTCGCCGTGGGGACAGCGGGATATATGTCACTCGGCGGGATGTCGTTCGTCGACGCCCTCTATCAGACCGTTACAACGCTCAGCACGGTCGGCTTCCGGGAGGTCGAACCGTTCGACACGCCAACGAAGCTGTTCACCGTCGTGCTCATCATCTTCGGCGTCGGCACCGCGCTCTACACGCTTACGCTCATCATCGAACAGACGCTTGAGGGCGACATTCGCAGCCGGTTCTATGCCAGGAGGATGGCCATGCAGATCGCAGACCTCGACCAACATTATGTCCTGTGTGGGTTCGGCCGTGTGGGGCAGGAGATCGCCCGTGAACTGCGTGAGCGCGCCGTGCCCTTCGTAGTGATCGAGCAGACGGCGGAAGAGGCCGAGCGGGCGAAGGCCTTCGGCTATCTCGTCATCGAAGGCGACGCCTCGGAAGAACGTGTCCTGAACATGGCGAACCTCAACCGCGCCCGTTGCTTGCTCGCGGCGAGCGACAGCGACGCCGGCAACACCTACATCACGCTCACGGCCAAGTCCGTGAACCCAAACTGCTTCGTTGTCGCGCGCGTCGGCTATCCGCACAACGAAGAAAAGCTGCGCCTTGCCGGCGCCGACCGCGTGCTTTCGCTTTACAGCCTCGGCGGCCGGCGGATGGTCCTCTCGGCGCTCCAGCCTCTCGCAGCGGACATCATGGACACCCTCGCCAGCGGGCGGCATGGCGACCTTTTGATCGCCGAATTCGAAGCGAATCAGGAGAACGGACTCGCAGGCAAGACCGCTGCTGATCTGCTGCATGGCGCCCGAAGCGCCACCATCCTCGGGATCCGGCATCGCCAGGGCAACCTGGAGGTCGGCCCCCGGCCCGAAGCTGAGTTGCACGAAGGGGACGTCCTCATCGTTATGGCCGAAGAGACGGATATCGCTGCGTTCAGTTCGGCGAAAGTTGGGCCGGGCAGCAGCCGGGGCGAGCGCTAGTCCGCGCGCTGCTGCGCGGCCTCCACGGTTCTGGCTCCGGTCAGCGCCATGAGGTCGGAGATGGCCAACCTCACATCCGTGCCCCGCTGGCCGGCGCTCACCAGTACGAATGGGTGAGTCACGGCGGATCGCTCAATGAGCACTCCGAAGCCCCTGGTCAACAGCCCGAGCGCGCTGATGCCGCCGACCCGCAAGCCCGTATACCGCTCCGCGTCGCGGTGAGAGGCCATACGCAGCTTCTTTACGCCGAGGCTGGCCGCCAGCACCTTCAGGTCGATCTCGAGGTCTGAGGGCATCATGACGAGGTAGGGCTTCCCCCTGGGCGGGTCAAGCTCCACGACGAGCGTTTTGAGCACCTGGTCCGGTGGCATGCCCGTCTCCCGCGCCACCTCCTCGGCCGACCTGATAGAGGCGTCGAACGTGAACACTTCGTGCGCGATCCTCCGCTGTTCGAGGAGGCGAATGGCGAGTGGCTTCGCGGCGGGCATGTTTGGTCTACAGGTGCGTGGTTACGCCACCATCGACGTGGAAGACCTGTCCGTTGAGGTAGCCGCCGGCCTCCGAGGCCAGCAGGACCGCCAGCGCGGCAACCTCGTCCGCGCGGCCAAAGCGCCGCATCGGGATGTAACGCAGCAATCGATTCGCGCCGATTTCCTCCGGCCCGCGGCCGAACGTCCAGTCCATCCAGCCGGTCGAGATACAGTTGGACGTCATTCCACGCCCGGCAACCTCCTGGCTCAACGCTGCGCTCAAGCCGACAACTCCGGCCTTGGCAGCTGTGTACGCTGACATGTTGGCGATCCCGCGGTCGCCGAAAATCCCGGTGACGAAAATGAGTCTCCCGGTTTCACCCTCCGGGAACTCGCGCAGAAAAGACCGTGCCGAGTAGTAGGCGCCGTTCAGGTTCACCTGCTGGACCTTCGCGAACTCCGCGTCGGTCGTCTTCTCGATCGTGCGAGCGAACGGGAAGTCGGCGTTGTACACGAGGATGCCCGGCTTCCCGAACTCCTTGTTCAACTGCTTCAGGCCCACCTGCACGTTGGTGGGGAGCGTCACATCCCAGCCTTGCGAAAACGACTGCCGGCCGAGCTTCGTGACTTCCTTCGCGATCCGCTTCGCTTCCATCACTTCGTCGCCGTCCAGTGTGGCCGAGGCAGCGGCGACATCGGCGCCGGCCTCCGCCAGCCCCACGGCCAGTGCCCGGCCGAGCGGGTTCGCACAGCCCACGATGAGGGCCCGTTTGCCAGTGAGGTCGAAGCCGGGCTTCCGTTGCCACTCAGCCATTAGCGGCATCTCCAGCGGCGAGTGGCGTGAAGCCCGTGGGCGCGATCCCGCCGGCAAGGCCGCCGCCATCGATGGCGAAGGTTTCGCCCGTTATGTAGCTCGAAGCATCGGAGCAGAGGAACACGGCCAGCGGGCCCATCTCCCACGCCTCGCCAATGCGCTGCGCGGGGTTGAACCGGCCGCGGCTCCGCAGCCGTTCAACCTCCTCTTCCGACTCGGGCGGGTGCTGCGCGACGAACCCCGGCACGATGCAATTGACCCGGATGTCCTCGCCCACAAGCTGGCCCGCCATGCTTTTGGTGAGCGAAATGACCCCCGCCTTCGCGGCTGCGTAGCCCAGTGAGTTGGTCGCCGACCGAAGCGCGGTGCCGCTCGCAACGTTGAGGATCACCCCTCCGCCTCCCCGTTCGCGCATGTGCCTGGCGGCCGCCCGGGAGCAGTAGAACGTGCTGTACAGGTTGACCTCGATCGTGTCGTGCCAGTCGGCATCGGAGAGGTCCCAGACGGCGGCCCCGGCTCCCCGGCGGTCGCCGATCCCCGCATTGTTGAGCATCACGTCCAGCCGGCCGAAGTGGGCGATCGTCTTCGCGACCAACGCGTCACATTCCGCGCTCGATTGCACGTTCGTCGGCACGACCAGCGGGTCTCGCCCGCTCGCGGCCCGGATTTCGGCCGCCGCGGTTTCCAGCTGGCTCACAGTCCGGCTGGCGATGCAAACGTCCGCGCCCGCTTCGGCCAGGGCTATGGCCATCGCCTTGCCGAGCCCGCGCCCTCCGCCGGTGACGATGATCACGCGCCGGGGTGGCCCACCCAGGCGCAGCTTCTCAAGAACCACTCTGACCTCCGGTTCGTGGTCGCGATGATACCGATGGACGCGACAGCGCGCTCCCTTAGGCCACCCGAATTCCCGCGATAACGAGCGTCAGCGCGGCCACGCCGTAGCGGTAATAGACGAACGGCAGAATCGACCGTGTCCGTAGCCAGCGCAGCAGGAGATGGATCACGGCCAGGCCGACCACGAAGGAACAGAAGAATCCCACGCTGAGGTCGATAGCCTCCCGGCCCGAGATACCGCTCAGATCGTTCGCTTTCAACAGCAACGCGCCGACGAACGCTGGCGTCCCGAGAAGGAAGGCGAACCGGGCCGCGGCGTCGCGGGTCAGATCGCGAAAGAGTCCCGCTGAAATCGTTGCTCCCGAGCGCGACACCCCAGGAACGAGCGCAATCGCCTGGCAGGCGCCAATGAGGATCGCGTCAAGCACCCCCACGTCGGTCAAGAGCCGGCGGTTGGCTCCGCGACGGTTCGCGATGAGCATGATGGTGCCCACGACCGCAAGTGTGATCGCGATGAGCCACGGCTGCCGGACGTTATCCTCGAGCCAACTGTTGAACAGCACCCCGGCGACCGCCGCCGGGACGGACCCAAGCGCCAGCAACCAGAGGAGTTGACTGTCGAACTGGTACGAGGGGAATGAAAACCCGTGCGCGAACAGATCCGCGAAACCGGCGCGAATCATGCGCACCCAGTCGCGCCAAAAGTAGATGAGCAGGGCGAGAAGCGTGCCCGCATGCAGCCCCACGTCGAACGAAAGGCCCTGGTCCGGCCAGCGGAACAGGGCAGGGACGAGGATGAGGTGACCGGACGAGGAGATTGGGAGGAATTCCGAGAGGCCCTGCACAATGCCGAGGACGATGGCGCGAAACAGGTCCATTCGCGGCTAACCGTGCGCGTGCGCCGAAATACGGACAAGGGTCCGGTCAGTCCCGTGACACTACCCTCGCGCGCCGATAGGATCGCGCAATGCTGAAGCAGCTGGATGAGACCCGCGCCCGCCAACTTGTGGCTCGCGCGGCAAGGTCGCCGCTGAACAACCCCTTCGTCGAATATCCGTCCTGGTATCTGCAACGCTGGCATTTCCTCCCCGAAGGCTATCTGTCACCGCGCGGCGCGGCCGGCTACGACCTGTTCGTCCGCAACCTCTACAACGCCTTCCAGGAGCACCGCGTCATTTCCGCATTACTGGGCATGCTCCGCCATCAGCGCCCGCGCGATGTGGTCGAGCTTGGGTGCGGTCCGGGACGACTCCTCCGAGCCGTCGCCTCGTCGGGCGCCGCTCGCCGCACGACCGGCGTTGACCTCTCGCCGTACTTGTTGGAACGCGCGAAGGCTAACCTCAGCGCGCAAACGAGCGTCCATCTGGTCCATTCAGGCGGCCACGAGCTGCCGTGGAGCGCGCCCGAGTTCGATGCCGCGGTTGCCGTCCACTACTTTGGGCACATGCCCGAATCGGTCCAGGACGGGGCACTGTCCGAGGCGGCCCGGGTCCTCAACCCCGGAGGTATGCTGTACGTCGTGGACCACGCGTGGCACCCGCGGCTCGAGCACCCGGACCTGAACTGCCGCCTCCGCCGAAGCCGGCTCATGGGCCTCATCCGGTTGACCGTGTTCGAACGCCAGGCCGCCCGCCAGCAGAAGACGCCGGAACTCGCCTCGGCCGCCAAAGGGGCTCTCGCATGACGCTCGACCCGGAGCAACAACGCATCCGCAGCTATCTCCAGGGCCAGGCTGCGGACAAGAACCTCGAGGACCTTATCGCCCGCGTGCAAGAAGGCGTCGACGAACTCCACGCAGCAGCGAACTCCGTGCCAGCGGCCAGCCTGAGCACGAATCCGCCCGGCGACGATTGGGCGCCCATCGATTGCATTCGCCACGCTGTCCAGTCCGATTGCCAGGTCGCCCAGCAAATCCTGCACGTCGCCCTGACGGGCGCCCGCCCCACTGATCCCGAACCGACGCTTGACCCCGAGCGCAGCGCCCTCCTCGCCCGGCACACCGAGGCCATCGACTCGCTCTATGCGCACGTCCGCGAGGCCGACCCCGCCGCGTTTCTCGATGTGAAGTGGGACCACCCGTTCTTCGGCGACCTCAACTGGCGCGAATGGCTGCTCTTTCTCCGTATTCATTCGAAGGACCACGCGCGACAGCTCGTCGCCATGACCGCTGCGCTCGGTGGCTGACCGCCGGCCGCTTCGCGTTGTCCACACCTCGGATGTCCACCTCGGGGCCTACGCCACGAGTTCGGACGCGAAGTGGGAAGAGCGCCGGTCGCTCATGGAGGCCGCGTTCGGCAGAGTCATCGACCTTGCGAACGACCAAAACGCAGACGCATTGCTGATCGCTGGCGATTTCTTCGATAACGATCGAGTGAGCGACGAGACGGTCACGTTCGCCGCCCAACAGATAGACCGCTTTGAGGGCCGCACGTTCCTGATACCCGGGAATCACGACCCCATGGACGCCGGCAAGGTCTACTGGCGGCATGACATGGAGGCCATCGCCTCACGCCTCCGGATCGTGCGCAGGCACGAAGGCGAGAT
>JBGOVF010000163.1:0-6047 GCA_041477975.1 Tepidiformaceae bacterium | reverse complement strand
CGAAGCTCCTCGCAATCTTCCGTGGGTCGATGAAACGCGTGATGAAGAAGCTCACCACGCTGATGATCACCGCGCCCCAGAACGCATCCCAGAAGCCGTCGATCGCGAAGTGGATGCTGCCGAACTTGCCGGATATCCAGGCGGTCAGCGCCAGCAGCGCCGTGTTGATGACGATCAGGAAGAGGCCCAGCGTCATGATCAACGCCGGCAAGCCCCCGAACACGAGCAGCGGCTTCAGGTAGGCGTTCAGCAACCCAAGGATCAGCGCCACGAGCAGCGTGCTCTTCCAGCCCTCGAGGTGAATGCCCCCCAGCAGCTTCGCGGCGACCCAGACGGCGGCGGCTGTGATGATCCAGCGCAGCAAGAAGACGACCAACCGCTCACCGGGGGTTTGAGCCCGCCTCCCGCCGACAACGACGAATTCGCGCATGGCGGCACTGTACCCCCGGGCTCGCCGCGCGTCACCGCGAGCTCTCCACTCACCCGTTACCGCATCGGACCCACGTGCCCGCGTAGGCTCGAAGCACACCTGGAGGGCGCCACTTGGCGGAGGAGACCGGACCACAATTGCGCCCGGACGACGATCCGGCCCGTCGCAAGGGCGTGCGCCGCCGCGGCCTTCGCGTTGAAGTCGATGTCCGGGCCGACTACTGGGGCGAGATCCTGGATTTCGAAGCCCGCCTCGCCGGCATCGAAGGCGTCCAGCACATCTCGATAGTCCCCATCGACAATGAGCGGGCGCGACTGGTTGTGGACCTGCGGCGCAACGCGCGCGAGGAAACCGCCTAGAACGGCTCGCCCAGCCGGAGCAACTCCGGCTCTACCTCGACTTCAAGGTCGCCAAACTCCAGCGCGGCCAGATCCGCTGCCTCCGGGCACTGAGGGCGCCATTCGCAAAAGCTGCAGGCCCGGCTAGGAGTCGCCTCGAACTCTGTCGTCGCCTGGAACCGCACCGCGATCCCGGTCAGGTAGTGCATCGTCGCGACGGCGTCACCGCGCACAAGCTCGCGCACGCGCCGTTCGCCGCTGCGCAGGTTCCAGCCAATCGCCGTCACGCGCGCCTCGGGCGGCAGCCGCCGGATCGTGCGCAGCACCAGGTGAGCGATATCCAACTGCGCATCGACTTCCTCGTTGAGGTCGAAACGGCCCGTCTTCCAATCGATGATCTGCCAGTGGTCCGCGGACAGCCGGTCGGCCCGGTCCACAACCGTGCGCACGTTGATCCCCCGCTTCACGGATGGCACGTACGTATCGAGCTCTGCCCACCGCTCCTCGCTCTGGATCGACTGGTGGGCGACGACGCCGTTGGCGTAGAGCTGAAATGCGAGTGTGTGTTCGTCCGTCCCCGGCCCTATCGCCTCGTGCTTTGGCATGCGCAGGTAGGCGTCGAGTTCGTGCTCGCCATCGGCCGGGTCGCCGGTCTCGCAAAGCACCTTCATCGCCCGGTGGACGCCGGTCCCCAGCATCGCCGCCGGGGTGTCAGCCTCCCTCGGCCATTCGACGCCACTGACGTAACGGAACCAGTACTGCTTCCGGCAGCGGTTGAACGACACGATCTTCGTGTGCGAGAGCCGGAAGAGGTCGTCGCTCATCGCGCCATCATGTGGAGCGGCTGCCGCTCTCCCGGAGCAAGCGCAAGAACGTCTCGTCGCCCTGCAGGATTGCCAGCCGCGGGTCTCCGGCTGCTTCGCGCGCATAGCCCGGGTCGTACCGCAGCGCCAGGCCGATGTGGCGCAAGGCCTCGTCGCGGTTGCCCAGGCTCGCGGAAGCCTGGGCTGCGCCGTAGTGCGCGGCCGCGTCCGCCGGGTCCATCGTGGCGGCCTCGCGGAAATCGACGAGCGCGCTTGCTGGATCGCCGCCGTGCAGTTGAGCGAGCCCGCGATTCACCATCACCGTGGTGTCGCTCGGGTCCGCGGCCAGCGCTCCATTGAAGTCGCGCAGCGCCTCTGCGTAGTTGGCGCGGTAGAGGTGGAGCATGCCGCGGTTGTTCAGCGCGTCGGCGTCGTTGGGCTGGAGCCGCAACGCCCTGTCGTAATCCTGCAGGGCGGCGTCGAACTCGCCCGCACGCGTCCGCGCGTTGGCCCGATTGTAGAAGGCCGCGATCAGATTCTGGTCCAGCTCAACGGCCTGCGTATAGCGTTCGATGGCCAGCCCGTACTGGCCCACGTTGAAGTAGACGTTGCCTTCGTCCAGGTACGATTCGGCATTGCGCCGCGGCGGAGGGATGATGGGCACGGGGCTGAGGTCCGTCAGGGCCTCTTCCACGGATTCCAGCAGATCGATATCGGCGGGCGTGGCCTCCGGGGCCGCCTCCTCGGCGGGCGCTTCCGTCTCTTCCGGAGTGGCCGCCAACTCTTCGAAGTAACGCGTCAGGAAATCCGGCTCGGGCGCGGCCGGTTCCACGGGCGTGGGCTGCTCCACCAGGCCGACGCTTGCTGCTTCTGCCTGCCCCTCCGGCGACGTGTAATCCGGCTCGTCCCACTCCGCCCTCGCCGGGGGCTCGTAGGCCGGGGCGCCAGGCTCGGCCTCGAACGGCGTCGCGGCTTCGGGCTCGCTCTCCACGGCCGTCTCTTCGACCGCTTCAGCCGCCGGCTCCGGCGCCTCCAGCGTTTCCACCTCCAGAGTTTCGTCCGGGGCCGGGGCTTCGGATTCGACTTCAACAACCGCTTCGAACAGCGCCTCCGGCACCGCGGGCGCAGCGGCCGCCTCCGGCTCTTGCTCCACGGCGGCCTCCGGCGCCACTGCCGGCTCGGTCTCCAGAGCGGCCATGTGCGGCTCGGCCTCGGGGCCCGCCTCTTCCTCTTCCATGGCGCGCGGCGACTCGCCCGTAGTGACTTTCGGCGCCGCCTCGGTGGGCGCTTCTCCGGGTGCTTGCGCTCCTGGTTCGACGACCGCCGTTGCCCCTTCCGGTTCTACCCCGGTTGCCAGGGGCGCCTCTGGCTCAACCATCGCGGGCTGGAGCGGCTCGGGATGGGGCTCGGGCGGCTCCCATTCCGGCTCCTCGGCCTCGTACGAGGGCGCGCTGCGCCGCATGGCACGCATCACGACCACGACAACCACGCCGATGAGTCCCAGGATCACGAGCAGGCGGAAGAGCCGCTTCATCCGGCTGCCGTCCGTTCGAGCAGCTCTTCCGTAACCGCCATCAGCCCGCTGTAGCCGTAAAGAATGTAGTCCCGCGGAAGCAGTTCGAGCTTCTTCAGCGTCTCTTTGCGCGCGGTCACCGGGTCCCACGATCCGGTCAATTCCACCGAATCGTGGTCGATTCCCATTTCGAGCTCGAACATGTCGCCGTGCTCATCCACCACGACGCAGCCGCGGTCCGGGTCACCGGCGGTGGCCGGGTCGCATTCGATCGCGTTGGTGAAGATCGCATTCGGGAAGGACGGGAACGGCCGGAGTTCCTGGCAGGCTTCGCGGAGGAGGATCTGGAGTTGCATGGCCGCTCGTTCGAGGATGAGATCGGCCTGGGCTTTGCGCACGAGCGGATCGCCTTCCATCTTGCCAAAAGTATACGCGCTCATACAGTTAGGAAGCTGCCGACTGGGCCGGCCGCCACGCCTACTCGGTCGCGGCGGATCGCTTGTCTTTGAAGAAGGCCCAGATCAGGTCGGCAGTCTTCAGTTCGCTTGCCAGCGGCGTGCCCGCCTGCGCCGGCCAGGCGTGGTTGCCCCCATCGATTAGCAGCATCATCGCCGGTTGCGTACAGCCCGAGCGCGTCTCCAGCAGGACGTGGGCGGAGATCTCTTCGTAGTACGGAACAGCGCTGCAGCCGTTACGCGCGGCTACCGCCGCCATCTCCTTCTCCGCGCCGCGGTACGGATAGCTGCCGCGCACCTTTCCGCCGCTGTATGGAACCACCTCGTCCGCCGTCCCGTGTATCGCCAACACGGGCACGGGCGGGCCGCACACATCGCCAGGCAGGTACACTCCAGAAACGGGCGCGACCGCCGCAATTTCGTTCCCCATCGCGCAGGCCAGGCGCGAGACCATGAACGCCCCGTTCGAATGGCCCTCGACGTAGACCCGTGCCGGGTCGAGGCAATAATCCGCCTTCAACGTCTTGATCAGTTCCCGGCTGAACGCCACGTCATCGACGGTCCAGCCCGGCATCGAGGCGCCAGCACTCCAGCCGCGCGGGACGCCGGTCCCATCGGGGCTGACCACAAGGAACCCCTCGCGGTCGCTCACGGGAACCATCCCTGAGAACAACTCCATATCGGAGCCGGTGCTGCCTCGGCCGTGGTAGTTCAGCACAACAGCCATCGGCTTGCCATCCACCGCCGCGGCGCCCACGTGTACCCGGTAGTCCCTCCGCACGCCGCCAACGGTCATCTGTTTCGCGATGGTGGAACCGGGCTGCGCCCCGGACTTGTCCTTCTTACTGCACCCGGCCGAGCCCTTCGCTGCAACCGCAACCGCCGAGGTAGCGTTGCCCGAAGAGGGCGGGGAAGCTGCTACCTGGCGCTCGCTCAAGGGCTCAAGCGAGGCACGGGCCGGTGTTGCCTGCCCACCGGGATAGGTGTAGGCGAGAACGAGAGCGACGAACACGACAAGGCTGGCAAGCGCCGCAAAGCGCCCGAATGTCATTGCTGGATTGTCCCCACATAAAAGGTACGCAACTTTGCGGCCGAACGCCATCGGGGTTCAGCGAATTCTCGATGGCGTCCCGGTGATACGCTCATTGGCAGCCGCCCGTGCGCCGGCGAACCATGAATGGCGTTCCGCCCGGATCCTTCAGCACCCACAAGATTCGACTTGTGTGGTGTAGTTCACCGCGCCTTTAGCAGCGTTAAGGCACTCTGTACGTTCAAGGGGAGGACGGTAAGGTGTGGATCGGATGAACTTTCCCACCGCCCTCAGGCCGCGCGAGTGGCGTTACGTCCCCAGCGGCGAACGCGACCTCCGCATAGACCTTCTGCGCGGCTTCGCCGTCTTCGCGATGGCAGTCGACCACATCCTCGGCGTCTCCGTCCTCCACGGGATTACCGGCGGCAACCGCTTCCTCGTCTCCGCGGCTGAAGCGTTCGTGTTCATCTCCGGGGCCACCGTCGGGATCGTTTATTCACGCCGCGCGGCCACGGAAGGCATGGGCGCGGTTGTCCGGCGGGCATTCGGCAGGGCGTGGACGCTCTACGCCATCGCCGTCTGGCTCGGGCTCGCCTTCGCGGGCGCGAGCGCCCTCTTCGGCCTCCCAAAGGGCGCTGCGTTCGATGCCGACCCGCTCAGATTCGCGTTCGAGGTGGCCACCCTCCAGCGCACGTTCTACCTCGTGGACGTGATGCTGCTGTATGCCTTCCTCATGCTCATGGCGCCGGCCGCCATCTGGGCGTTGCGGCGCGGCCTCTGGTGGCTGGTCCTCGGCTGCTCCGTGGCCCTCTGGGGGGCCTACCAGCCCTGGCCCGGCCCGCTCACGCTCCCCTGGGCCATCACCGACAACCCGGTATTCAACGTTGCCGCCTGGCAGGTCATGTTCTTCCCGGCGCTCCTCATCGGCTATCACCGCGACCGCGTTGGCCAGGCCCTTCGCCGCGTCCCGCGGCTTCCGGTCCCCGGCGGTTGGGCCCTGCCGCTGGCCGCCGTACTTGGTGTCCTCATCTGGCTCCACGTGACCGATGCCTCGGCCCTCGATCGGTTCGGCCACTCCGGCTCCGGCGCGGCCTGGCTCGATAGCTGGTTCGACAAGAGCGCCTTGCCGCTACCGCGGCTCTTTGCCTGTGCTGTCGTTTTCGGCCTCGCCTGGCTGCTGGCCACGAACGCCTGGAAGCCGCTCTCCACGGCGTTCGGTGGGTTCCTCCTGCCGCTCGGGCAATCGGCGCTCTACGCCTACAGTGCCCACGTCGTCATTGTGTGCGCGGTAGAGGTCACAGCATTTCACGCGCTCGGGCCGAAGGTCCTCTCCGGGGAGGAGCCGCTCTCTCACTCTTCGGCGCTGCTCCTGCACGGTGGCGCGCTGCTGGCGCTCTGGTCGGCCACTCGCATCCAGCTCTTCGAAAGCGTTGTGAAGTGGCTCGGCCGCGTCCCGGTTGCGCTGCGAAGGAGCCAGG
>JBGOVF010000392.1:0-3311 GCA_041477975.1 Tepidiformaceae bacterium | reverse complement strand
GTCGTGATCCGGAAGTTCGTCCCACCACTGGTGCATCGGCTGGTCGTTGATCCGCCGAACAACGGGGTTCCGCCATTGGTTGAATGCCTCCAGAAATTTGAAGATTTGCGTGATCCGCTCGCGCGCCGCGTCCGCGTTCGTAGCCAAGGTCCCGCCTCGTTGCCTGTCGGCTACCGAATTGTAGTTCAACCGTCCGGCCGGTACGAGAGCAGTTGCGCCCGGGAACCATGGAGGCGCGGCCCGGAGGGCAGGCGGAGCGCGGCGATTAGCCGAGCGCAGGCTAGCGTCCGGATACCCGGCGTGGCCGGTGGTGGAGGTGGCGGGGGTTCGAACACGGACGAGATGCCGGGGTTCGGGTATCAGGTAGCGGGAGACCGTGGGGACGCGCTCGCTCACGCTCGGGGTACTGATCCAGGCGTCAGGAGATGGCCTTTAGGATTGGCAGTTCGCGCGTTTCCCAACTCTTGCCGGCCATGTCGCAACCCTCCAGGGATTGGGCGGATGGTTAGGCGCCGAGGAGGCGCTGGACTTCGGCGAGGGCGCGCGCGGCGTCTTCGCGGGAGCGGACACGGCCGAGGAGCATTGGCGAGAGGGCTTCGACGGCCTCAGCGAGTTCCGGATCGTGGCGGCGCATGAGGTCGTGGGCTTCGCCGGCGGGGCGCCCTTCGACCCAGTAGGGCCGGAACGCTTCGGTGACGAATGCCGCGCCCAGGGCTTCGATGCGCTGCTCCGTGGTCAGTGCGGCTTCATCGAGCACGCGAGCCAGCTTGCTTGCGACGGCTTCCGCCGACGGAGCCTCCGGCGCGCGGCTGGTGAGTTTTTCGGGCGTCTTCATCGGTCCCTCCGAGTCAGCCACGTCGCTATGGTACCGCTATCAGTCAACCCGATATAGTCCCTTAGCATTTGCGAAGCGCGAAGCGCGAAGAGCGCAGACCGGGTGGACGTATGGCATGGCCGAACGTTAATCCCCGTTCGCGACAGATGTTGTCGCGAACGGGCATCCCGTGTCAGGCTTTCCGCTGCTCAGCGAACCCGACCCGCCTGAATCAGCGCCGGCAGCACCGGGCTCTCACGCGACGCCCCCGGAGGCTAGCTTCGCTTGAGTTTACGGCCGATCCAGCGGAGGGGGTCGTAGTAGCGGTCGGCGACGCGTTCCTTCAGCGGGATGATGGCGTTGTCGGTGATGTGGATGTCTTCGGGGCAAACTTCGGTGCAACACTTGGTGATGTTGCAGTAGCCGACGCCGGCGTCTTTCCTTGCGAGCTCGAGGCGGTCAATCGTATCGAGCGGGTGCATGTCGAGTTCCGCCAGGCGGACGAGGAAGCGCGGCCCGGCGAAGTTGGGCTTGTTCTCCGGGTGATCGCGGATGACGTGGCAGACGTTCTGGCAGAGGTAGCATTCGATGCACTTGCGGAACTCCTGCCCGCGGTCGATGTCCTCCTGCATCATCCGGTAGGTGCCGTCCGCCTCGGGCGCACGCGGCTTGAAGGCGGGGATTGTCTTGGCGACCTCATAGTTGAACGAGACATCGGTGACGAGGTCGCGAATGAGCGGCCAGGTCTTCATCGGGGCGATCGTGATGGTCTCGCCGGGCTCGAAGAGGTTCATGCGGGTCATGCACATGAGGCGGGGTTTGCCGTTGACCTCGGCGCTGCACGAGCCGCACTTGCCGGCTTTGCAGTTCCAGCGGACAGCGAGGTCTGGAGCCTGGGTGGCCTGGATCGTGTGGACGACGTCGAGGACGACCTGGCCCTCCTCGGCCTCGACCTTGTATTCGCGGTACTCGCCGCCGCCGGCCTCGCCGCGGAAGACCCTCATCGTGACTTCGGGCATCAGTGAGCCTCCTCGAAGAGTTGCTGGAGCTCGGGCGGCATCTGCGGGAGGGGCTCCTGTGAGATTTGCATCTCGCCGTCGGCGCCCTGACGGACAACGACATTGACTTTGCCCCACTGGGGGTCCGGGTTCGGGAAGTCTTCGCGTGTGTGGCCACCGCGGCTCTCGCGGCGGGTCGAAGCGGCGCGGGCGATGGCCTCGGAGACGGTGAGCATGGAGGCCAGGTCCAGGGCGAGGTGCCAGCCGGGGTTGTATTGGCGGTGGCCCTCGACACCGGCGTTTGCGGCGCGCTGCCTGTAGCCGGCGAGAGCGGAGAGCGCCTCATCGAGTTCCGCCTGGACGCGGATGATGCCGACGAGGTTGTGCATCGTGTCCTGGAGCTCTTTCTGGATGGTGTAGGGGTTCTCGGCTTCTCGGCGCTCGAAGGGGGCGAGCATCGTGTCGGCAGCCCTGTCGGCCATAGCCTGGTCGATGGCCGGGGTGGTCGCCGACTTCGCGTATTCGGCAGCTCCCAGGCCTGCCCGGCGACCGAAGACGATGAGATCCGAAAGAGAATTGCCGCCCAGGCGGTTCGCCCCGTGCATGCCCCCGGCGCACTCGCCCGCGGCGAAGAGGCCCGGCACCGTCGAGGCCGCGGTATCAGCATCGACGCGGACGCCGCCCATCATGTAGTGCATCGTGGGTCCGACTTCCATCGGGACGGCGGTGATGTCGACATCGGCGAGTTGCTTGAACTGGTGATACATGCTCGGCAGACGGCGGCGAATGTACTCGGGCGAACGACGGTTGGCGATATCGAGGAAGACGCCGCCGTGGGGGCTTCCGCGGCCGGCCTTCACCTCGCTGTTGATCGCCCGCGCCACCTCATCTCTCGGGAGGAGGTCCGGGGTCCGGCGCGCACTCTTGTCGTCGTACCAGCGGTCGGCCTCAGCTTCGTTGTCGGCTGTTTCGGCGGCAAAGAATGGCGGGATGTACTTGAACATGAAGCGGTCGCCTTCGGAGTTCTTCAGCGTCCCGCCGTCGCCACGCACGCCTTCCGTGACGAGAATGCCGCGCACACTGGGCGGCCAGACCATGCCCGTCGGGTGGAACTGGACGCACTCCATATCGATGAGGTCAGCGCCTGCCCAGTAGGCGAGGGAGTGGCCATCGCCAGTGTACTCCCAGGAGTTGGAGGTAATCTTGAAGGCCTTGCCCACACCGCCCGTGGCCAGGACGACGGCCTTCGCGCCGAAGAGGATGAGCTTGCCGCTTTCGCGCCAGTAGCCGACGGCGCCGGAGATGCGGTCGCCGTCCTTGAGGAGGCGTTGGATGGTGCACTCCATGAACACATCGATGCCATTGTGGACAGCGTGTTGCTGGAGCGTGCGGATCATCTCGAGGCCGGTACGGTCGCCGACATGGGCGAGGCGGGCGTAGCGGTGGCCGCCGAAGTCGCGCTGGAGGATGCGGCCGTCGGCGGTGCGGTCGAAAAGGGC
>JBGOVF010000040.1:0-10709 GCA_041477975.1 Tepidiformaceae bacterium | reverse complement strand
TGGTCGTCGCCACTCCAGGGGCCGGCAACTCCTTCCCCCGGTCCAGGCTCACGTTCTCAGTGGCCACCGGCAGCCTCTCGCCCAACGCGGTGACTTTCATCCTCAAGCGCAAGAGCGACAACAAGTACTGGAACGAAACGACAGGCGCCTGGGAGGCGAATCTCGTCCAGAACGCCGGCGGGGCCGGCTCGACGGCGGGCACGTTCGTCCTGGCCATCACGAGTAGCGACCGGCGTGACTTCGTCGGCACAACGGTGACCGTGGAGGTGCGGGCGACGGCGGGGGGGACGGTTTACGTGAACGGCACGATTCCCGAGATCGGTATCCGTTAGTGGGCGAGTGGCCCAAGGATGAGGGTTCCGGAGCCGCTCGCGTAGGGAGCCCGCAGGGGGAATTGGGTGCGCCCCGATAGAGGGCGCCGCAGAGGGCGCATACGCTCCAGTTGATGGACGCGAAAGGCCTCCGGCGCGCTTGCCTGGCCGTGGTGCCAGCCTTCCTGCTCTTCGGTAGCGCCTGCATGGTGACCCCGGCCGATGGGAGCGTGGGGACGCCTCTCCCACCCGGAGACCAGGCGCCGTCCCGCCTTCCGCAACTGCTGAGCCAGCTCCAGAACAGCACCGGAGCGGGCCTCGAACTGTTCGACGGCGGGACCCAGAGCCAGGTGCTGGCCGCCCAGGACACCCAGGGCAAGACCGCGCCCGACGCTACCGGGACGGTCGCCGGAGCGCACACGCCTTCGCCGACGGCGCAGGCTCCGGAGGGCGCCACCTCCACGCCCACACCCCGGCCGGGCACGCCCACCCGCACGCCGAACGCGACGGCGACGCCAACCCAGCCGGCGGGCACTGCCACCCCTGGTTCCGCCACGACGCCCACGCCGACCGCAACGCCCTCGGCGACCCCCACGCCCTCGGCCACCCCGACGCTCACCCCGACGCCCCCTAGCGAGGGTGGCGGAAGCGGCGGCACTCCCCCAACCGAGTAGAGGCACAGTGGAAGACACGATCGCCAGCGCCCGGTGTTCCTCCTGCGGCAAGGGCCTGCCGTTCATGGTCTGGTCCCGCGGCGGCGACCGCTGCGAAGGCTGCGCGCGCGTGCACAACATGTCCGGCCCCGCAGCGACGTTCGTCCGCGGGCCATCAGCTGCGAGAGAGCGAGCGCGCATCGCCGCGGAAGCTGCGCAGTACGAGAAGCTCCTGGACGAGCTCCCGGACGAACTGGTTGAGGAGCTCGTGGCGGCGCTCGAGGCGGAAGCTGCGAAGATGCGGGCCGAGCCAGCGCCCATCGGCGTCGTCGAGCCGCTCAGAGACGTGCTCCAGGAGATCGGCTTCGGCCGATCGGCGCGGGAGATGCCCTGGGCGCTGTGGGGGTTCGCGGGCGGGTTCGCACTGAACGTTGGTGTCGCCAAGTACGCGCAGATGGCGAGCGGCTCACCCATGGCCGACTTCATCGGGCCGCTCATCCTGGGCGGCGTGCTGGCCGGCGCCACCTGCGCGGCGATCGGCTGGGGCCTCGCAAAGCTACTCGACCGGTAAGGCGACTCCGGCTTGTGCGAATGAGCTGGCCAATCGATCCTCGATAGTGGCCGGCTTTGCCCGGACCCACGCCCACGACGGGCGCGAGGAGTACGGCGTGAAGATCCTGGTAACCGGTGGTGCGGGCTTCATCGGCTCGCATGTTGTCGATGCCTATCTCGAAACCGGCCACGAAGTTGCGGTGGTTGACAACCTGGCCACCGGCCACCGATCGAACGTGGCCGCCGGGGCGCGTCTCCACGAAGTGGACATTCATTCCAATGAGTTCGAGCGCATCTTCCGGGAGTTCGCGCCGGAGGTGGTGAACCACCACGCCGCGCAGGCGAGCGTGAAGGTGGGTAACGCCGACCCGGTCCACGACCTGGAGGTGAATGGCGGCGGTACGGCGCGCGTGGCGACCCTGGCGGCGCGGAATGGCGTGCGCAAGGTCATCTACTCGTCATCCGGTGGCACCGTCTACGGCGAGCCCGAGAAACTGCCAGTCACGGAGGCGCATCCCATTGCGCCGCGCTCGAACTACGGCCTCTCGAAGTACACCGGCGAGCTGTACCTGGAGATGTTGCACCGCACCGAGGGCCTTGAATACACCAGCCTGCGCTACAGCAATGCCTTTGGCCCGCGCCAGGACCCGCACGGCGAAGCGGGCGTAGTCGCGATCTTCACGGGGCTCATGCTCGCCGGCCAACCGTGCACCATCGATGGTGATGGCGAGCAGAAGAAGGACTACGTCTACGTTGGTGACATCGCCCGAGCGAACGTGCTCGCGCTCGGTCCCGGCAGCAGCGAGGCGCTGAACATCGGGAGCGGGAATGGGACGACGGTGAACGAGATCTTCGCGGCCCTCTCAACCGCGACGGGGAACACCATCGCGCCGCGTAACGGCCCGCCCCGCCCGGGCGACGTGCGCAACTTCTGGCTCGACTGTTCGCGCGCGAAGGCGGCCCTGGGGTGGGAACCGCAGGTCAGCTTCGAGGATGGCGTGCGGTTGACGGTGGAGTCGTTGAAAACGCCGGCGTAAGACCGGGGCGCTACAGGGCCCGGTCTTGTAGCCGCGGCCCGGTGGGCCGCATGCTTCGCGTCAGTCTCCATGGTTTAGCCAAACCCCAGCCCACTGCCACTGGCCGGGCGCGGTCGAGAGCCCGGCGCCGATCGGATTTCGGATGATGTATTCGAGCACACGGTCGAATTCCGCCTGGTCGCGGACGCGTCGATCGAAGAATCCGGGCTGCCAGAGAATCCTTTGCGGGCGGGAATCCTGGGCTATTCTGGTGGAATACGACTTGAACCCGCTCGTCCATTTGATGACATCGCGGTCGCCGGGCCCGAGGAGCAGATGGAGATGGTCTGGCATCAAGCACGCCGCGAAGAGGTGAATCGAGGCGCGGTCGTGTTCGTTGAGCAGCAGTTGCCAAATAGCCGCCGCGGTTACCGGGGAGCGGAATGGTTCTTCGCCGACCGCCGCACGGAAGACGACATGGAAGACCGCTGCGGGGTCGGCGTAAGTCGCATGGTTGAGGCGGATTCGTTTGGGGTAGTTCAACGACGGCTGGATTGTGCCAGAGCCGCGGAAAGTCGTGCGAGTCATGCGGCCCACTGGGCCGCGGCTACAGACGTCGCGGATGGCGCATTAGCTAGCGTTCGCGGCCTGGCGAGGGGTGATCGCGAATCATGCGGCCCACTCAGAATCCTTACCCGCGGCTATAGAGCGGAATTACCGCGGGGCCACCAGGGAGCCGTCTTTGCGGACGAAGCGGCCTGGCTGGGGGATGCCGTCCACCATCTCGCGCGGCTCCATCTTGTTGAGGCACCATTTGTCGAGCGTCTGGCGGTCGTCCACGTAGTCCATGCGCGGCACGGCGTAGCCGCAGGAGGTCTGCACCTTCTCAACATCGATGAAGAACGCCTGGCGCACGAACGGATGGAAATCGTCGACGAACGCCGCACGGTGCTCCACCAGTTGCGGGTCATCCAGGTCCACGCGCCGCCCGCGGCCAAACAGCCGCACGATCCCCGTCGTCGCTTCGAAGCTGCAGGCCATCAGCGTGATGCGGCCGTTCTGGGCGGTGTGCTTCGCGGTCTCGTTCCCGCTTCCCGGGTAGTCCAGGTAGCCAACCAGGTTCGGCCCGAGGACCCTCAGCAGTGTCCGGCCCTTGGGCGAGAGGTTTGGGAAGCCATCTTCGCCACCGTCGGGAGCGGTCGCCACGAAGAAGATGTGCTGACGTTCGATGAAGGCTTTGCGCTCGTCGTCGATGGAATCGAACCAGTCGGCCATTGGACCACGCTCCATGGAGTTCGGTCGATCCAGTATGCGCCGCTCGACAGGCGAAGTTACAGACCAGTTCAGTTCGTTGAGGGGGACGAACTGGCACCTGCCGTCAGGAGAGGAACGGGTTGGGGGCCGCGCTCATGCCGAAGGTTTCCGCCACAGGCCCGCGCACCAGGTGGCCATCGTACGTGCTCAGGGCTTGCGCGAGGGCTGGGTCGGCCCGTAGCGCGCCTTCGATGCCGCGGTCGGCCAGGTGCTCCACGTACGGGAGCGTCGCGCTCGTGAGGGCCTGCGTGCTGGTCTGGGGGACGGCGCCTGGCATGTTGCTCACGCAGTAGTGGATCACGCCCTCCTCGATGTACGTAGGGTCGCTGTGCGTGGTGACGCGGCTCGTTTCAGCCGCGCCGCCCTGGTCTATCGACACGTCCACGATGACCGCACCGGGGCCCATCGAGCGGACCATTTCACGCGTCAACACCTTCGGGGCCGCGGCGCCCGGCACGAGCACGCTGAGAATGGCGAGATCCGCGCCCGCGATCTCTTCGGCGACGCCCTGCGGCGAGGAGATGCGCGTCGCGATCCGCCCTCCGAAGTTCTCCTGCAGGTAGGAAAGCCGGGCGAGGTCGCGCGACATAACAACGACGCGGGCATCCAGGCCCATCATCACGCGGGCAGCCGCCGTCGCGACCGTCCCGGAGCCGATGATCACGACTTTCCCTGGCGGCACGCCCGCGACCCCACCCAGCAGCTTGCCGCGCCCGGGCCCCGGATGCTTGAGCAGGTGCGCGCCGATCTCGGCGGCCATGCGGCCCGCCACTTGCGACATCGGCGCGAGGAGTGGCAGCGAACCATCCGGCCGCCGCACCAGCTCGTAGGCCAGCGATGTGCAGCGCGACTCCAGCAGCCGCTCCGTCAGCTCGCGGTCCGCGGCGAGATGCAGGTAGGTGAACAAGGCGCAGCCGGGCCGGAGGTATGCGTACTCGCTCGGCACCGGTTCTTTCACTTTGACGACCAGGTCGCTCGTCGCCCAGACCTCGTCCGCGGTGTCGAGCGGCGTGGCGCCGGAGGCGAGATAGGCTGCATCGGTGTGGCCCGAACCTTCGCCCGCGGCGCGTTCGAACACGACTTCGTGACCGCGGCTGCGGAGCGCAAAGGCCCCTTCCGGCGTGAGCCCAACCCGAGCTTCGCCGTCCTTGCGTTCCCGTACCGTGCCGACGCGCATCGCTCGCCTCCGCGGAGATGGCGACATCGTACCCCGTACACCGATCTGCCACCGAACTGGGCCGATTCTCCGTATCTCTCGGGTATTTCCTCGCCTCGTAGCCGCCGACCCTCAAAACAAGACTGGTTTGTGTTGCGAGCGCCGTGGGCTGAGCGCGGGCAACGGGGAGGGACTGTCTTGCGCGGTGGCAACAACACTCGATCGAGAGCCAATGCCTGGCGCGCGGTCGTCGCGCTGGCTTCTCTCGGCCTCATGGCCTGGGGGTTCGCGGCCTACGTCTACTTCGACGCCACTGGCGCGAACGCCGAAAGCAGCGACCAGTTCCGCGATATTGACACCATCTTCATGGTGCCGAAGGACGGCGATTGGGCCTACGTGAAGATCGAGTTCTTCATGCACGACGATGGCACCGGCAACTTCGCCAGTGCCGTGGATGCTGCGCGCGCCGACATGCTTGCGCGCTTCCCGGGCGCGATCGAAGTGCCGGCGGGATCGGTGTCAGCCACATTTGTGACGAGCGGGTTCAAGTGGGCCTCCGGGCACGCGAACTGGGCTTACAACGGCACAGGCGCCCCCGCCGGGATCTCTGGCACCGCTCTCGGGGCGGTCTCCGCGGCTGCGTCCACCTGGGGCGGACAGGGCGCGAACTTCTCCTTCATCGGCGGCGGCGCCACGGGCGCAGGTACTGGCGCCTGCGGAGGCGGGACCGATGGGGCGAACACCGTGGGTTGGGCCATCCAGGCCGGCTCCGTCCTCGGCGTGACCTGTTCGTGGTTTGGTGGCAGCGCCGGCGGCGGGTTTGCGGCGGCCTCCGAGTTCGACATGCAGCTCGACCCCGAATGGAACTGGACCACGGGGCCGGCCATCCAGATAGACCTCCAGAGCGTCGCAACCCATGAATTCGGCCACGCGCTCGGGCTCAACCATTCGGCCCAGTCGAGCGCGGTGATGTACGCCAGCTACCCGTCCGGCACGGACAAACGGACACCGACCGCTGACGACATTGCCGGTATCACGGCGATCTACGGCGCCAGCGGCGGGGCTCCGACCAATACCCCGACGAACACGCCCTCTGGTCCGACGAACACGCCGACTCCGACCAAGACGCCGACGAACACGCCGACGCCGACGAACACGCCGACGCCGGCGAACAGTGCAACGCCAACCAACACCCCGGCCCCTGGTTCTACCGCGACTCCGACCAACACGCCCGGCAGCGGTGGCGGTGGCGGAGCGAGCCCAACGGCAGGTCTCCCGACAAGCACGCCGACGGCGGCGGGCACTGCCACGCCAACTTCGACGGTGAGTGCGACGAACACGCCGGCCAGCACTCCGACAACCGCGGGGACGGCGACAAAGACGCCAGTCCCTGAAGCGCCGCCGGCGACTCCTTCCCTGCCGCTTCTCCCGGGCGCAAACCTGCTCACCTGGCCTGGCGCAGAGGCCGCGCCTTCCCAGGTGTTCGGGTCGCTGGCCGGTGTGCGGATGATCTACGCCTACGACCCCGCGACCGGGCGCTGGCTCCGCTACTCGTCTCTGCTGCCGGACTTCGCCAACACGCTCAAGACGATGAAGCAGGGCCAGGTGTACTGGTTCCTGGCGACCGCCGCGACGCAAGTCCCATATACGCCGTGAGCTGATTGCTCGCTCAGCACCGAAGGGCCGCCAGGCCATTGGCGGCCCTTCGTTCGTTCCGCAGCTTCTGGATGCCCCGCCGCGTGCCGATGCTGGATAGTGGAGGCCGAATGAAGGGGCTGATAGTCATCACGCTTCTCCTCGCCGTTGTGCTGGGAGTTGGCCGGCAGGTTGCACGGCCGGCCGGTACGCGTGCGGCAGAACCGCGCAGCCTTTCGCTCGAGGTCCAGCGGCCCGGCGGCCCGCCGGTCTTGCTCGAGTTCCAGGTCGCGGCCGCGTCGGCGGAGGATGCCTACGCCGCCGCCGCCCTCGCAGCCCATACGCTCGTGCCCGGCGGCCGGGTCTCCCCGGCCAGCAGCGGTGTCAGCGCGCAGTTCGCCTTCTGGGGCTGGAAGTGGGACGACAACGAACTTCCGGTGCACGTCGCCTACAACCCCACCGGCGGCCCCGGAGGCGTTGCCCCATCCGTGGTGCTCTCGGCTCTCCAGGGATGGAGCGCCGTGCCAACGTCGCGGTTCGCGTTCGCGTATGCCGGCGTAACCGACAGGCCGGCGTCCGTGGGTACGGGCGGGCCAGATGGCGAGAACGTCATCTCCTGGCAGGCCTTCGATTGCTCCCACGGTTGTGTCCTTGGCGTCACGAGCAAGGAGCAGACCCACGAAGCCGACATGGTGCTCAACAGCAATCCCGAGGCGGCCACGCAGTTCGGGATTGCGGGCGGGAGGCTGGATTGGAAAACAGTAATTCTCCACGAAGCGGGCCACATGGCGGGGCTGGAGCACAGTTGCCCGGCCCCCTTCGGCGTCTGCTCCCCCGATGAGGAAGCGGCGGTGATGTACTACCAGTACCGCGGTTTGCTGCGCCACCTCGAACCGGACGACATCGCTGCCATCAGCGCCCTCTACCCCTCCATTGCCCCCGGCCCCACTCCCGGGGCTTCGCCAACCCCGCCCCCGGGTGGCGGCCTGGCCGAGCGCACCGCCGTCTTCCTTCAGCGTGGCTGGAACCTCTCCGTACTTCCCCAGGGAGACATCGAGACCCTCACCAGCGCGCTCAGTTGCGTCGACGCTGTTTACGGCGACGTGGCGGGCAGTTGGCGGGCATGGATCCGGGGAGCGGCCGCGCCGCTGCAATCGTTGTCGTCAGTGGACGGCGCGAAGGGTTATTGGCTGCTCGCCTCGGAGGCCTGCGCCCACGTGTTCTAGTGCGTGGCTGCGGCGTAGAGCGGGTCGTCGAACGTGACGTACATGAAGTCGCGCTCCTGTGCCTTCAGGAACCTGCTCGGCGAATCTGACATTCCATCCATGAACTTCGTAGACTTCACAGCGCCATCGGGCTGCTGGAAGTACGTTCCGAGGAGCACGTACGGAGCATTAATGTCGAGCTGCATTGCCGTTACCGCTCCCGCAGCCCAGAGCGCTTCGGCCAGCGTCTTCGCACTAAGCGAATTGCCCGCGGCGTAGAGGAGGTTGCCCTCCTTCGTCAGGCCCACCGCGGAACGCCACGTGATGAAGTCGGCGGAATTCACCTCCACGTAGCCCCAGGTGTCATTCCCTTCCGAGGTGCGCTTGCTGACCTCGCCGTGGTCGACGAGCAGCACCGCGTTCTGCCGCACGGCGACCATGTTGTCGTCCCACTGCAGGTCTTTGCCCCACTCGCCCATTTTGATGGTCCCGTTCTTCATTACGGCGATCGTGGCGAGGCCATTTCTGAGCGGCCTGTACTCCTTGCCATCGGCGACCATTCCGAACCCGCCGTGGGGGCCTTTGAACCCGCCGTTCCAGGCAAGGAGCAGGTTGGGCAGGGCCGATTGCGGGATGACGCCGGGCCCTTTCACTCCGCGGTCGCCCCCCGGGTCCACCGTGCCGCCCACGACGCTGAGGCGGATGCGCCGGGAATCCATAAGCAGGACGCCGACCGACGCGTAGGGTCGTGACTTGTCGGGGCGAATGAACGTCTTGGCCATCAACACGTCGTCCGGGGAGGAGCGTGGAAGGCCGACCGTCGTCCAGACGCCCTCGCCTTCCTGGAGGTCGTCTCGCAGGGGCTTGGTGTCCGGCAGCGCCATGGGCAGGCGTCCGCCGTTCAAGGGGGCGAGGAGCGGCCCGGTCGTGACTCCCACGCCGCCGACGAAGTACACGTACACCTGCTGCTGCGGTCGTGGCACTACCTGGACCGTTACTTCTGCATCGGAGAAGGGGTTGGTGGACCCGCCGAACAGACGGTATTTCGTCTTGTCTATGCGGTCCTGGATCTTAAAACTCCAGCCTTCGATGCGTGCGGTGCGCTCGTCGCCGATGAGCCGGCGGCTGGTATCCGCTACTTGCGGCGCGATCTTGTCCTTCTGCGTGTAGATCGCGCCCAGGGCGGCGAAGCAGAGGAGGAGTACGACAAGGGCGGTCCGCTTTTTCGTGACACGGAAGTAGCGGCGCCCCGTCGCCGACGGTGTCTCGTCGGGCGGGCCATCGGCAGTTTCGGATGGTAAGGGGAACTCGCCCGGCAGATCCGCCGCGACGGTGGCCTCGGCCATGGCGGCCCTCCTCGACCCAAACCCCTTCCTCAGCACACGCGAATGGTAACAAGGCCGCGGTAACTGGCAAAACAGCGGAGAATATCGAGGAGAAAGCCGTGCACCGCGGTGGTAGAATGGGCGAGATCACGGGAGGCGACGCGATGGCCGCAGCCCCGGCGAGCGCCGACAGTCAGATACCGACGATAGAGACGGGCGATCACTTGTCCCGTGCCGAGTTCGAACGCCGCTATGCGGTCGCTCCCAACGGCGTCCGGGCGGAACTCATTGAAGGTGTCGCGTACGTGGCTTCACCATCTCGAGCTGCCGACCACGGGGATCAGCACGGATTCCTCGCTACGTGGCTGGGATTTTTCGCGGCCAGTCACGGCGAACTTCGGATGAATCCCGAAACGACCGTCCGCCTCGACATGGACAATGAGCCACAACCTGACGTGTTGTTGAGACGGGTTCCAGAGTCGGGTGGCTCATCCTCTCTCGTCGGCGGTTACATCGTCGGGGCGCCGGAACTGGTGGCGGAAGTCAGCGCGAGCTCCGTGTCGCGAGATCTCTTCGAGAAGCTCAACGCCTACCGCCGCAACGGGGTGCAGGAATACATTGTCTGGCGCGTGAAGGACGGGGAGATCGACTGGTTTTCGCTCGAGGGCGGCGCCTACGTGCGTATGCCTGCCGACGAGCGGGGTGTGATCCACAGCAAGGTCTTCCCCGGCCTCCGGCTGGCGGTAGCCGCGATGCTCGCCGGCGACGTCGCCGCAGTACTCGCGGAGCAGCAGCGCCAGTAAGGCGCCGCGCGGGACAGCCTGCTCCCTTCTACACTGGGAAGATGCGCATTCTCGCGATCGATATGGGGACCGGGACGCAGGACATCCTGCTCTTCGATTCGGACTCCGCAATCGAGAACGACGCCAAGATGGTCCTCCCGTCCGCGACCGAGATCGCGGCCCGCCGGATCCGGCGGGCGGGACGGGACGGCCGGGCGGTGGCGCTCAGCGGCGTGGTCGCGGGCGGCGGGCCATGCCACTGGGCGCTCGAAGAGTTCCTGCGGAGCGGCGGGCAGGCCTACGCCACGCCGGAGGCGGCGCAGACCTTTGATGACGACCTCGACCGCGTGGCAGCCATGGGAGTGCGGCTGGTCTCGGATGATGAGATCCGCGCGCTCGATGCCGAACCCGTCGTCCTGCGAGATCTCGATCTCGGTGCTATTCGCACGGCCCTCGCCGCGTTCGAAGTCAAGACGGACTTCGATGGACTGGCGCTCGGCTGCCTCGACCACGGCGCCGCGCCGCCCGATATGTCTGACCGGCTCTTCCGCTTCGAACACCTCCGCCGCACCGTCGAGCAACGAAACGACTTGCTCGCCTTTGCCAGTGCGGCGGGCGCACTCCCGGACTATCTCACAAGGGCGAAAGCGATGGTCGCCTCCGCGGCGGGCGAAGGTCCGATAGCGTTCATGGATACCGGCCCGGCCGCCGCCCTCGGTGCGCTCCATGATGAGCGCGTGGCCGCCTGCGACGAACGCCT
>JBGOVF010000512.1:0-2679 GCA_041477975.1 Tepidiformaceae bacterium | reverse complement strand
GAGCTCGGCCTGGAAGAAGCAGCGAAGCCTTACCTTGCCGAAGCGCGGCGGCTCAACCCCGACAGCTGGGCCATCCGCCGCCAGTCCTGGAACCTGGAGCACCCGTTGAAAGCAGGCGGGCCCGAGTTCTGGGCGGCTGTGGATGCGCTCGGCGGGAAGAACTACTACGCGCCGATCATCGTCCCAGCATCGGCCTGACGAGCCGCACGCAATGGGCGCTACGATGGGACGGATGGTGCTATCGGGCCCCCTGCTGCGCAACGTCCCCGCCGGCGAATTCATCATGGGGAAGGCCGGCAGCCGCGCCGATGAAGCGCCGCCCCACCGCGTCCTCGTCGCGCCGTTCCGCGCGGCCGTGACGCCCGTGACGAACGCCGACTACGCAACGTACCTGGCGGCGACGAGCGCCACGCCGCCACCGTTTCTGGGCGAAGAACGCTTCGCCGCGCCCGATGGCCCGGTCGTCGGCATCAACTGGTTCGAAGCCATCGCATATTGCGAGTGGCTGACGACGCAGACCGGCGCTGCGTACCGCCTCCCGACCGAGGCCGAGCGCGAGTTCGCGGCCCTTGGCGGGCTGACCGGCGGCGACTGGCCCTGGCTCGGCGGCCATCACCCCATCGCCGCCATCCTCGATGCGATGGACGGCCCCCACGCCCCGCGCGAGGAGTGCTCCAACGGCTACGCCCTGCGCTGCATGGCCGAGAACGTGCACGAGTGGTGCAGCGACTGGTACTCGCCCGCCTACTACGCCGTCTCTCCGGCGGAGTGCCCGCGCGGACCGGCCGAAGGCCAACGGCGGGTGAGTCGCGGCGGCGCCTGGCGCCACAAGGAGAAGGTCACGCGCATCAACGCGCGTTCCAGCCTCGATCCGTCGTTTCGCTACAGCGACTTCGGCTTCCGCCTCTGCGCAGACGCGTAACAAATCAGAGCCGCGACCGTCAGGGAGAGAATCCCTACCCGGGTGATTCGGGTCGGAACAATCGCGGTCAGCGGTATTTCGCCGGGGCGGGCGGCCCACACGGCTCAGTCGCTCCCGGCAACCGGCCCGGCGTAAACTCCGCCCACACAAGGAGTCTCGAAATGAAGGTTGCTATCGGCTGGGGTCCCGGCGCCCAGGATTGGGAGCGCGGAGCGGAGTTCGTGCAGGAAGCCGAGAAGCTCGGCGTCGATTACGTCTGGACCGCGGAAACGTGGGGCTTCGATGCCGCCACACCCGCGGCCTACATCGCCGCGAAGACGAAGACGATCCGCATCGGCACGGGCATCATGCAGCTCGGCTCGCGCTCGCCCGCAATGCTCGGCATGACCGCCCTCAGCCTCAACTCGATGTCGAACGGCCGCTTCACGCTCGGCCTCGGCGCAAGCGGCCCACAGGTCGTGGAAGGCTGGCACGGCGTGCGCTTCGCCCACACGCTGCCGCGCATCCGCGATGCCGTGAACATCGTGCGCATGGTTACGCGCGGCGAACGCGTCGCCTACAAGGGTGACTTCTACGAACTGCCGCTGCCCGGCGGCGAAGGCAAGGCGCTGAAGTCCTCGGCGCCGCCCGCCGAGATACCCGTCTACCTGGCGACGCTCGGCCCGCAGAGCCTACAGCTCACAGGCGAAATCGCCGACGGCTGGGTCGGCACGTCCTTCATGCCCGAGCACGCCGACATCTTCTTCGACCACATCCGCCGCGGCGCCGAAAAGGCCGGCCGGCCGATGTCTGCCATCGACCTCCAGGCTACGGGCGGCGCCGTCGCGTTCGGCGACGATGTAGAGAAGCTGGTCGCGCCGCGCAAACCGGGCCTCGCGTTCACGCTCGGGGCGATGGGTTCGCGCCAGCACAACTTCTACAACGCCGCCTACCGCCGCGCGGGCTACGCCGATGAAGCGGTGGCGGTGCAGAAGCTCTACCTCGAAGGCAAGCGCGACGAAGCCACAGCGCTCGTTCCCGATGAGATGGTGCTCCAGAGCAACCTTCTCGGCACCGAAGCGATGGTGAAGGAACGCATCCGCAAGCACCGCGCCGCGGGCGTCACCACCCTCCGCGTCCAGCCCGAAGGCGCGAACCTGAAGGAGCGCCTGGAAACGCTCGGCCGGGTGGTCCAACTGGTGCGCGAAGTGAGCGCCGAGTAGGGCGTGGTATCCTGAAAACAGATTGCGATCGGTAACAAGAGCCGTTGGGCTCTGCCGCTGAAGATCTCGGCTCGATGGATCACGATGGGCCACATGCGGAGAGGACGCTCAAGATGACAGAGGTGCGCATGAGCGAAGACGATCCTGTAGCAGTCGCGCGAGAATTGGCGGCCTTCCGCCGCTCGGCATTGCTGTTCTCGTCGGACCGGCCGCGAATGATCGATCAGTATGAGAGCCGCTGGGTCGCGGTACTGGATGGCGAGGTGCGCGCGGACGCGGAGGACTTCGAAGCCCTCCTTAGTCTCATCGACTCGCGTGGAATTTCCCGTCAGCGCGTGCTGGTGCGTCACATCCAGCGCGATCAGCGGACCCTGATTCTCTAGTTCCATTGATCCATGGGCGTTTCGGCGATACGAGTGGCCGGCCGTACCTTGAGGCGAAGATCGCCGTCCCGCACCAGAACGTCTGGCGGTTCTGTCCGCTCATCATCGACACGGGCGCCGAGCGGAGCGTACTCATGCCGATCGACACGCGCCTGATGGGGCTCGATGCCCG
>JBGOVF010000160.1:0-6077 GCA_041477975.1 Tepidiformaceae bacterium | reverse complement strand
TCATCCTCGGCCACGCGCCATTCGAAGGGGATACCACCTGGAACGCACTGCGGCTGGCGTCCGCGCTTCTCGATCGAAAGTCCCCCGTCCGCATCTTCGTCATGAATGACGCGATCGACGTTGTCCGGCAGGGCGGCATGCCGGAAGGGGCCGAGTTCGACCTCCAGGCGATGCTCCGCGACCTCCTCCGCAGAGGCGGCCGGATCAAGATCTGCACCACCTGCATCAACCGTTGTGGTATCGGGCAGGGCGAGGTCATCCCCGAGGCGATCATGGCTACCATGGCCGACCTCGCCGCCTGGATAGCCGAGGACGAGCGGGTGCTCGTCTTCTAAGGAGGCCGCCATGGCTGAGAATAATCTCCAACGGATCGTCGTGCTCGGAGGTGGGATTGGCGGCCAGGTCGCGGCGACCCGGCTCAAGCAGAAGCTGGGGGCGGAGGCGCGGGTGATCCTCGTGGAACGGTCCACTACCTTCACGTTTGCGCCTTCCCTGCTGTGGCTCATGGTCGGCAAACGGCAGCCCCGCACGATCACGCGCGACTACTCGAGGCTCTCGCGGCGGGGCATCGAGGTCACGCATGCGACCGTGACCGGCATCGACACGGCGGCGGCCGAGGTCCAGACCGACGCCGGAACGATCGCCTACGACTACCTGGTTGTTGCCCTTGGCGCGTCACTCGACCCTGGCCGCATTCCAGGCCTCTCCGAGCACACGTTCCATCCCTACGACCTCGCCTCAGCGGAGCGTCTCCGCGATGCGCTGGCCGCGTTCAGTGGTGGGCGCGTGTCTGTGGCGATCGCCTCACTTCCGTACAAGTGCCCGGCTGCTCCCTACGAGACGGCAATGCTTATCGACGGATACCTGCGCGAGCGCGGCATCCGGGCGGCGTCCCGGATCGACCTGTATACCCCCGAGCCACTGCCCCTCCCGGTGGCCGGACCGCACGCCGGCTACAGCGTCGCAGCCGAGCTTGCCGCCCGGGGGATCACCTTCCATCCGCGCACCGAACTCGAGGGCGTTGAGCCCTCCGCCTTGCGTTTCGGTGGTGAGTCGGTGCCGCACGACCTGGCCGTTGTCATTCCGCCGCATCGGCCGGCCGAGGTGATTGCCGCCAGTGGGCTTGCAGGCCCGAACGGCTGGATACCGGTCGATCGCTCCACGCTGCGCACCCGTGTGAGCAACGTCTATGCCCTTGGCGACAACACCGCGATCCCGCTGGAAAACGGGATGCTGTTGCCGAAGGCTGGTGTCTTCGCCCACGGGGAAGCCGAGGTGGTCGCCGAGAACATCACCCGGCGCATCCGGGGTGACCTGCGGGAAGAGGCGTTCGACGGCCATGGCACTTGTTTCCTGGAGACGGGCGGCGGAAAGTCGGGCCTGGCGCGAGGCGACTTCTTCGCCTCCCCGGTCCCAAAGGTCGCGATGCATCGGCCCGGGCGTTCGTGGCACACAGCCAAGATCGCCTTCGAACAGTACTGGCTCCGGCGCTGGCTCTAGCCGCCGGCGGATCGGGGAGGGCCATGCCCAACACTGCCGGTGACGTTGAGGCCGCCGCCCTGCTGTTTCTAAGCCTGGCGAGCCCGGTTCGTCTCCGGATACTCGGATTGCTCGCAAGGGAAGACCTCGACGTCAAGACCCTCGGTCAGCGGTTGGGCCTTTCGACGGCTAACGTCTCACAGCATCTCGTTAGGCTTCGCCATGCCGGCCTTGTCGCGACACATACGCGAGGTACGCGCAAGATCAACAGTCTCTGCCGTTCGCGCCTCGGCGACGCATCCCGGTTGATACATGACCTCGGCGCGACCGTGCCGCCAGGGGCTGCTGTTGTCGTCTGACCGCCGGTGGTCGCGGTGCAACTGGCCAGGGCGAGCAGGCGAGGCAGAGGATCGCCGCGACGGCTTCCCCGATTCACGCGCGAACGCGCACCGAAATAGCTGCCAGTTGCCAGCTGTTAGTTGCTGGCTGCCAGCGTTGTCGCGATCGGCGGTTGGAGGAGGAAGCGGAGGTATCGCGCAGCGGATCGGGCCTGCACCCTAGACCGGCTGGGGGAACGCCTGAACGTGATCATTGACCTGCACGTACACACTCGCGTCGGATCGAACGACAGCCGGATCGACGAGGCGGAGCTGGGCCGGCTCGGGCAGCGGGTACCCGAACTCACCGGGATTGTACTGACGGAGCACGAGCAGCGCTGGCCCGAGATCGCGTTTTCGGCGCTGCGATCCCGGATGTTCGCGGTCAATGCCCGGGAGGTGGAGACCCGGTTCGGACACATCCTCGTGATCGGCGTGCCGGATGATGCGATTGCGCGGGCAAAGGGGACTCCTGAACTGCGTGACGCGACGCTCCAACACGGCGGGCTGATGATCCTCGCGCACCCGTTCCGGCACTACCCGAGTTCCTGGAACCTCCTGTTTCCCCAGAGCCAGGACCACTGGAAGGCGAAGGACCTGGCAGAGTGGCCACCGGAGCGGCTCGGCGAGCACCCCGTCTTCGGCCTGGTTGACGCGCTGGAGACGCTGAACGGTGGCTGCCTGGGTACGCAGAACCGGCTCGCCCAATCGGTCGCCAATGCCCTCGGGCTCCCCGCAGTGGGGGCGAGCGACGCTCACGACCTGAATCACATTGGCTACTACGCCACGGAGTTCGAGGATGTCATCGCCAGCGAGAAGGAGCTGATAGCGGCGGTTCGCGCAGGGCGATGCCGCCCCGTCGAGCGCGATCGCCAGGCGGGCCACTTCGCTGCGTCGCCGCTGCTCGCGCCTTCGTAGACGCGGCGAACTACGGCCGTCCGGCCGTCTCGTCGATCGTGTACAGCGCGTCCTCGCGGAGCGGCTGGCGGCGGACCGTCTTTCGGCGCATCGACTGGAACAGCTCGGTGGCGAACTGGGCCATCGGCTGGTCGCCCGGCTTCGGGATGCTCTCGAAGAGGTGCGTTGCTTCGTCGTCAGTAAGTTCGTTCAGGAAGCTGATCTGTTGGGCCGTGGCGCCCACGGCGATGACACGGTCGCCAACGGCGACCAGGTGGATCGTGCGGCCGTTGCTGATCGCCAGCGTATCGAGGATGCGCAGGAAGCCTGTACCGCTACGGGGCCCAGAGGTCTTCTTCCCCCACCAGCGCAGCCCGAAGATGGAGACAGCGATGATGATGGCGACCAGCAGCAGCCGCCAGGCGAGCGAGACGGCCTGGCCGCCGCCGATATTGAATCCGGTCGATTCGGAGGTACCTGCCACGGGCGTTGAGTCGCCGCCCGTGAAGTTCGCCTGGTCCGCCGTGCGGATGACCGGGCTGTCGCTGGCCGAAGGCGTCGAAGGGGCCAGCAGCGAGATGAACAGCAGCGAGCAGAGCAGCACGCCCGCGATTGCGGCGGCCCAGATCATGCGCTTGCGGTTCCGTGGGTCGTTCACCCGACGCGCTCTTCCTGAGGGATGCTGCGACGCACCACTTCCACGACGCGGACGCCGAAGTTTTCATCGACGACGACGACTTCGCCGCGGGCGATGAGGCGGTCGTTGACGAGGATATCGACGGGCTCGCCCGCGAGGCGGTCGAGTTCGATCACGGAGCCCGGCCCGAGGCCGAGGACATCGGCGACCGTCAGTTCGGTCCGGCCAAGTTCGACGGCGACGTTCATCTGGAGGCCGGCGAGCAGGTCGATGGAGGAGTTGGAGGCCGAGCGGTCCCGTTCCGGCAGTGGCGCGAAGCGCGCGCGATGGGCCGCGGGCGGCGGGCCGCCAGCGACGGGCTCCCGAACGGGCGCCTCGGTGGGGGGGACGGTCGTGAAGGGACGGTGGACCACGGGCTCCTGTTCGAGCAGTTCCGCGCCCGCGAGCTCGTCGGCGGTGAGAGTGAAGGGGAGTGAGTCGCTCACGACCGAAGGGGCGGGCGCCGGGGCCGCGGCCACTTCCGGCCCTGCAGCCGGCGCCTCGGGCAGGGCCCCCGCGACGATATCGAGGAACGTGCCCGGGAGAAAGAGGGTGAACGGCAGTTCCTTCGCCCCGTTGAGGGTGCCGGTCAGAGCGAGGGCGGGTTCGTCCATGCCAGAGAGGATACCCGCCATCGAGTTCGCGGAAACGTCATCGGTCGAGAGGATCAGCCCGGAGGGCGAACCGGCGAAAACGCGCTGGTTGATAGCCTGCACGACCTGGCCCAGCACCGTCGAGGCGATGACGATGGTCTGCTGCTCCTCATCGCCCGGATTATCGGCCTGGGAATCGAAGAACGCCGCGGCGACGGCTGTGGGCAGGATCAGGTAGGCGAGCGCCGTCTGGTCCTGGTCGGTCGAGACTTCGAGCGGCATGGCCAGGTGCGGCTCGGCGAACTCCCCGGCGACTTCTTCGGGCATGACCAGGCGGCCATCGACGGCGGATACGGACGGCAGGGCGCCAAGGATGGTGGTGAGCGCCGTGGAGGCCGCTTCCCAGCCCCGCTGGCCACCGCCGTTGAGAGCGTCGGCCTGGGTGCGGGAGAGGAGCTGGGTCAGAACGTCAAGGGGAGCTGGCATATTCCGGCCTCACTGCGTGATGAAGGTTTCGAAGTAGACGGCTTCGACCTTCTCGGTGTGGAGTTGGGCGTTGATGGCGTCGATGAGTTCGGTCTTCAACTTGTCGCGTCCGCCGGTCGTCGAAACCTCGTCCACGGTTTTCGAACCGAAGATTGCGGTGACTGCGTCCAGGACCTTGTGCATCTCCGGTTGGAGCTCTTCGGTGAAGGCTGCGTTCTTCGCCGCCAGCCCGGCGCCGGCGGCCCCAACGTACTTGTGGCCCGGGTCGTTGAACTCGAGGGCGATGATGGCCTTGACGTAGTTCGGGCTGGAGGCTGGAGCTTTGAGGTTGAGGATAAGGCCGTCGGGCGCGGTGCCCTTCGTGTCGCCGACGGTCTTGCCCAGCAGTACGGTCGGACGGGGAGCGGCCGCGATCTGCTCTTCCGTGTAAACCGGCGCAGGCTTGGCTGCGAAGAAGTGAGGCTTAATCACGAACCAGAACAGGGCGAGGAGGAGGACGGCGGCGCCCGCGAGAATCTTCGGGTCTTTGATCATGGCGTTGTCCCGGAGCCGCGCAACGAGCGGTCCAGGTCCTCCTTGGTGGGATAGAGAATGACGATGTCGGCGCGGCGGTTGAGGGCGCGCCCTTCGGCGGTGCGGTTGTCAGCGACGGGCTGGTTTTCGGCGAAGCCGGCGAAGAAGAGCTTCTTCGCGTTCAGGCCAGAATCGACCAGGAACCGGAGGACGCGCGAAGCGCGGGCGCCGGATAGATCCCAGTTGCTGGAGAACTCATCGCTGTTCACGGGGACGTTGTCGGTGTGGCCCTCGATCCGGATCTGGTTCGGCAAGCCCAGCAAGGCGCCCGCCACCTGGGCGAGCACGTCCTGGCTGCCGGGCTTCAAGTCGGCGCTGCCGGAATCGAAGAGCAGGTTGTCGGCGAGGCTGATGGTGATGGAGTCGCTGTCGCTGCGGATCTGGATTTTGTTCTCAAGGCCGCTCGTCTTGGAGAAGCTGCCGAGCGTGGTGTAGAGGGCTGCAAGGTCGGCTGACTTCACCTCGGCGATGCTCGGCGTGAGCCCTCCACCGGTGGTGAAGATGGGTGAGGAACCGTTCGAACCGGAAAGCACGCCGATGCTGAACGCCTGGTCGATGGAGTTGCGTACGGCCTGGAGCTTCTGCGGGTTGGCATCGCTGGTGGCGTAGAGCACCACGAAGAGGGCGAAGAGCAGCGTCAGCATGTCCGCGTAGCTGACGATCCAGCGTTCGTGGTTCTCGGGCTTTTCGGGATCGGCGGCCTTCTTGCTCATGCCGCCTCCTTGCGAGGCTCATCCTTCGACTCGGGCTTCTTGCGCTCACCAGGGGTGAGGAAGCCTTCCAGCTTTTCGCGCACGATGCGTGGGTTATCGCCCGATTGGATGGACATGAGCCCTTCGATGACGACGTTGAGGGCGTGGAGTTCGTGCTTGGAGTTGTTCTTGAGCTTGTTCGCCAGCGGCAGCCAGAGGACGTTGGCCGTGAACACGCCGTAGAACGTGGCGACGAAGGCGGTCGCGATGCCGGGGCCAATCTTCTCCGGGTGTTCCAGTTCGC
>JBGOVF010000039.1:0-10758 GCA_041477975.1 Tepidiformaceae bacterium | reverse complement strand
GCCGCAGGCGGCGAGGGCGTAGCCGCCGAAGCCTGCACCGGTCAGCCGTGAGCCGAACGCACCGGCCTTGCGCATCGCGGCGCAGAGACGGTCGAGTCCCGCCGTGCTGCAGCGGAAGTCCTCGCGCAGGCTGTTGTGCGATTCGTTCAGCAGTTGGCCGAAGCGGCGGAGGTCGCCGGCGTTCAGCGCCGCTTCCGCTTCATCGACACGCACCGCCTCGGAGAGGATGTGCCGCGCGACACGCTTCACGGGCACCTTCGCCATGTGGTCGAACGTGGCGCTCGTCAGTTGGACCAGGTGGGCGACATCCACCTGCGTGCCGTGCGCCACCTCCTGCGCCGAGACTTTGTCCGGGAGGCCATCGACGAGGATGTCGACGACATCGACATCGGCCACCTGGCCGAGCGTGGGCGGATTGTCGAGGTCCACGCCCACCTCGTCAGCGAGCATGAACGCGGCGATGCGAGCGCCGATAACGCGCTCGTTGTAGGCATCGCGCACGGAACCGCCTTTCGGCGCCTCCTCGCCGCTCGAGGCGACTACGAAAGCCAAACCTGCAGGGACGGGCACATGGCGGCGGCCGGCTGGGAGGAAGTCGATGCGCAGCGCGTGGCCGGGCCTTGCGAAGACGATCGCCTGCTGGTCCATCCCGCCCGATTCCACGCCGACATGGCGCTCGGCGACGATTGCCCGCGCGGCGAGGTCTTCGGGATCCAGCGGTTCGCCCCAGGCTGCAGCGATGGCGGCGAGGAGCCCCACCGTCAGCGCGCTCGACGAGCTGAGGCCGCCCGTCGCCGGAAGGTCTCCTTCCACAAGGACCTTCGCTCCACGGCCGGGCGCGCGGTCCTGAAGTTGGGCCAGCGCACCGGCGATATACCGGTGCCACGGGGCGAGCATCTCGGCGTCGCGGGCGCTTCGTGCTATTCGGGCCGGCGTTGCGAAGCTGGCCGATGCCACTTCAACGACCCCGTCCTCGGAGGGCGCCGCGGAAACGATGAGCGATTGCTCGATGGCGATCGGCAGCACCGGAAGGAGGGAGTAATCGGTGTGTTCGCCGATGAGGTTGACTCGGCCCGGCGCGCGCACCGAGACGGCGGGCTCGGCGCCGTAGAGGTCAGCGAACGACGTTGCAGGTGCAGGACGCGCAGTCACAGCCTGAGCGTAGCATCGAGCCGCGGTTTCGGCGTGGCGGCGCTAGAATCGAGTGCGTGGAACCCGTGCCGGCGAACTCCGCGATGCCTGTGACCCGCGGCCTTAACTTCTCCGAAGCCGACCCGAACCTGGATTTCGCGCTTGCCCGTCACGCGGGCGCCGGGGACGTCGAACGGGCGCGACCGCTACTGCGAGAACTCGGGCGATTGGCCGGAAGTGAGCTCGACGAGCTGGCGATGATCGCGGACCGCAACCCACCCGGACTGCGGAGTTTCGACGCAAACGGGCAGCGTATCGACGAGATCGCCTACCACCCGGCCTACGTCGAGATGCAGCGGCTGGGTTTCAGCCAGTGGGGCTTCGCTGCCATGTCGCACCGGAAGGGCGTGCTGGGATGGCCGGGGCGCGTGCCCCACGTGGTGAAGTACGCCCTTTCGTACCTGTTCGTTCAGAGCGAGTTCGGGCTGTTCTGCCCGATTTCGATGACGGATTCGGCCGCGCGGGTGGTGAACCAGTTTGGGCCGGATGAGCTGCGGCAGCGATACGTGCCGGGCCTGACCAGCACGACATTCGACACGCTGCTGCAGTCAGCCCAACTCCTGACTGAGCGGACGGGCGGCAGCGACGTGGGCGCCAACGAGTGCGTGGCGCGACACGGCGTGAATGGCTGGGAACTGTGGGGCGAGAAGTGGTTTTGTTCGAACGCCGGGGCCGATGTGCATCTGACGTTGGCACGCCCTGAGGGCGCGCCCGGCGGGACGAAAGGGCTCGGGATGTTCCTGGTGCCGAAATTGTTGCCGGGCGGTTCGCGCAACCGGTACACCATTCGCCGGCTGAAGGAGAAGCTGGGATCGCGCTCCATGCCCACCGGCGAATACGAGTTCGATGGGGCAATCGCATTCCCGGTCGGCGAGATCGAGCACGGGTTCGCACAGATGGCCGAGATGATCAACGTGTCGCGGCTTTCGAACGGTATGCGGGCCGCCGCGATGATGCGCCGCTCGCTGTTGGAGGCGGTGGTGCACGCCCGCGGGCGCTCGGCCTTCGGTAAGCCGCTGTTCGAGCTGCCTTTGCTGCGCGAGCAGGTCTTCGGAATGACGTTGGACACCGAGGCGGCACTCGCCATAGTGCTGTACGCGGCGCGCTGTCTCGATGAGGCGGACGCCGGATCGGAGTATCACCAGCTGTTGGTACGCATCGTCACGCCGCTGATCAAGTACGCGAACTGCCGCCAGGCGCGGCTCACGGCCGGGGCCGCAATGAACATCCGCGGCGGCAACGGGTACATCGAAGAGTGGGTGAACGCGAAACTTATGCGCGACAGCCTGCTCGGGAGCATCTGGGAAGGCGCTGAGAACGTCGTCGCGCTGGATGTGGCCCGGGCGGCGAGCAAGGAACGCGCCCACGATGCGCTCTTCCGCGACCTTTCGGAGCGGCTGTCTCACCTCAAGGACGCCGACGTGCTGCGCGAAGCGGAGCCGCTGGCGGTGGCGGGACACACGATCGCGGCACGCTTCGAGCAGCTCCTCGAGGCAGAGCCGGCCGAGCGCGAAGCGAAGATGGGCGCGATGTGCGACCGGCTCGCCGCGCTGGTTTGCTGCACGCTCTTGATGCAGGAGGCCGATACCCAAGCGGGGGCGGGTGGAGGCTACCGGAAGCTCCTGGTGGCGACCGAGTACCGGCGGCGGAAGCTGGACCGGCTGGACCCGCTCGATAACTCGGGCGCGGGCGTGCGCTGGCTGGATGAGGTGGTGGACTGGGGCGGGGTGCCCGCGGTGGCAGTGGGCTGAGGCGTTCTGGGGCTCGTAGTAGAATCTACTCGATGGTCACCGTAGCGCGTTCTGCCTACCCAACCGAAGTACCACCTCCGCTGGAGAACGGCGACCTGCTGACGCGCGACGAGTTCGAGCGGCGCTGGGAGTTGCACCCGGAGATCAAGAAGGCGGAACTCATCGATGGCATGGCGTTCGTCCAGTTGACCGTGAGTCGCAAGCACGGAAAGCCCCACAAAGCGATGACGACATGGCTGGGCGTCTACGAAACAACACATCCGGAAGCCGAGGTCGTCATCGAAGTCACGGTGCGACTGGGGGAGAACGATCTCCAGCCCGATGTCCTGGTTCGCCGCCTCGGCGGCACATCGACCGTCAGCGACGACGATTGCGTCGAAGGCCCTCCCGAACTGGTGGTCGAGGTTTCTGCCAGCAGTGCCTCGTACGACCTGCATCTGAAGAAAGAGATCTACCGCCGGGCGGGCGTGCAGGAATACATCGTGTGGCAGCAGCACGAGGAACGCATCGACTGGTGGGCGCTCGAAGGCGGCCAATATGTCCCGCTGGAGCCGGATGCCGGCGGCGTCATCGAGAGCCGTGCGTTCCCGGGCCTGCGCCTGGCCGTCCCGGCGATGATTGCGGGCGACCTCGCTGCTGTCCTGAAGGTCCAAACGGGCTGAGCAACGTGAATCACGGGCGCGTTGCGGCCGTCCTCTTCGATGTGGGAGGGCCGATCGATACGGAGGTCGAGCACGAGCGGCTCGTGGACCTGTACATGCGCAAGGCGCTCGCGGCCGAAGGCGTGCACGTGACGGGCGACGACTTCGCCGCAGCTGCACGCTGGGCGGTCGAGGCATTCGCTCCGCACGCATACGCCGCCATCATGTGGCGGTTGTGCAGCGCCGACCCGGCGCTCGCGAGACGAGTGGAGGCCCGGTTCGCCGCAAGCTCGGCCCAGCGGCGCGCGCGCCGGGGGCCGCTGGAGCTTCGCTCGGGCATGGCAGCACTCTTCGAATCGCTGCACGAACGCAGGCTCAAGTTGGGACTCGCCGCCAATCAGCCGGCGAGCGTGGTCGCCGAGCTGGACGGCTTCGGCATCGGCCATCTCTTCAGCCACCGGGAAGTGTCGGGCCACCACGGCTACCGCAAGCCGGATGTGCGCCTCTTCCTTCGAGCGTGCGAGGACCTCGGCGTCGAGCCCGCCGCCACCATCATGGTGGGCGACCGCATCGACAACGACATCGTCCCGGCCCGCTTGCTGGGAATGCGGACCGTGCTCTTCCGCACCGGACGCCACATCGAGCAGCAGCCGCGTTCGGCCGACGAAGTGCCGGACGCCGAGGTGAGTGATGCGCATGAACTCCGTACAGCGCTCGAAGCGATGCTCAGCGGCTGACGCTAACGCGTTGCGGTGTACTTCACCGGCAGGTGTTTGATCCCGTTGATGAAGTTCGATCGCAGGCGCTCCGGCGGGCCATCCAGTTCGATGTCCGGGAAGCGCCGGAAGAGTTCCTCGAACATCACCTTAAGTTCCTTGCGTGCGAAGCCGGCGCCGAGGCAGAAGTGCTCGCCGATACCGAAGGCGAGGTGTTCGTTCGGCGAGCGTGTGATGTCGAACGTGTAGGGCTCCGGAAAGATGTCCTCGTCGCGGTTCGCCGAGGGGTACCACATCAGGACGCGGTCGCCAGAGCGAATCTGCTTGCTGCGAATCTCCACATCAGCGGTGGCGGTCCGGGCCATGTGATGGAGGGGCGAGGTCCAGCGCAGGATCTCCTCGACGGCTGGCTCGATGAGCGACATGTCACTGAGCAGCCGGGCCTTCTGAGCGGGATGTTCGCAAAGCACCTGCAGTCCACCCGAAATGGCGTTCCGGGTCGTTTCGTTGCCGGCGAGGATGAGGAGGAAACAGAAGGCGAGGATGTCGCCCTCAGTCAGCTTCTCCCCATCGACTTCCGATTCGAGCAGGATCGTCACCAGGTCGTCCTCGCGCGGATTGGCCCGGCGGTCTTCGAGCGTGTTGCGGAAGTAGTTCATCATCGTCATGACGCCCGCCATGGCGGTCTGCCGAGATGCGGCGCCGCTGCCACGCTCCGCCTCCGGCACCTCTGTCTGGTATTCGGGGTCGCCAGAGCCGAGCACCTTATTCGTGGTCTCGAACATCAGTGGCCAGTCTTTCTTCTCAACGCCCATCATCCCGCAGATGACCGCCAACGGGAGCTGGCTGGCGACCTCCAGGACGAAGTCGCAGGAGCCGCGATCTGCGATCCCATCGAGGATGTCCGTCGCGATCTGACGGATCTTGGCCTCCATGGCGTTGACCGCTCGCGGCGTGAAGCCCTTGTTCACCAGGCGGCGCATCTTCACGTGGCGCGGTGGGTCCATCGTGATGATGCTGACGTTGCCGCCGCCGGTGGATTGCGCGGCCTGCGCGGGGTCCCCGGCCATCACAGCGGCAATCGCCTCCGGGCGGATTCCAGGCCCCGCGATGCCCTTGCTCGAAATGAACGTCTCGGGGTTGCGCGAAACGAAGAGGATGTCCTCGTATTTCGTGATGGACCAGAAGCCGTTCCACGTTTCGCCGCCGGGGTTCCAGTGGACCGGGTCTTCGCGGCGGAGGTAGCGCAGGACTTCGTGTGCTTCGTTGCGAAGGAAGAGCTCGACATCGTTGAGGTTAAGGTCGTCGGGGCGGGTAAGGGTCTGACTCACGAGGAACTCCCGGGTTGGGGTGGAGATGCGCGCCAGGCGGGTTCGCTACGATAGCGTATCAAACAACCGCTGGCATTCTGGCGACACGGCTGCGATGCTTCACGCATGCCGATTCTGACTGAGCCCGAGGCCGCACGGGACCCGCGCGTCACCCGCTCGCGCGCAGTCATCCTGCAGGCTACCGCGGAATTGCTCATCGAGGCCGGCTTCGCCGGGGTTACGATCGAGGGTGTGGCGGAGCGCGCCGGCGTCGCGAAGACGACTATCTACCGGCACTGGCGGACGCGGAGCCAGCTGATCTTCGATGCCTTCGAGAGCCTTATGGAGCCTTCCGCGCCACGACTGACTTCGGGCAACCTCCGGGCAGACCTGATCTATGCGCTGCGAGGGCTGATTCGCGGGCTGACGGTCTCGCGCTGGGCGCCCGCTGTCTCCGCACTGATCGAGGCCGGCGACCGTGACCCTGAGGTCAGCCGCCTGGTGCACGACTTCCTGGTCGAGCGGATGGCGCCGTTCCATCACGCGATCCAAGAGGCGGTAGAACGCGGCGAACTGGCGAAGGATGTCGATATCGACGCTTCACTGAACATGCTGACGGGGCCGATCTACTACCGCCGGCTGGTGAGCCGCGAGCCGCTGGCTGAGAGCTTCGCCGAGCGCGTGGTTGATCAGTTCCTTCGCGGCGCAGCCACGCGCCGCGAAGAACCGGCTCGCTAGGTGTAGGCTCTACGGGGAGCCATCCCTCGCAAGCTGCGGGATGAAGCGCCTGTACTTTTCGGATCCGCCCCCGAGGAAGCCGCTATTCACCTGGTAGGACCCGCCCGAGGACGACTTCCCGAGGCTCTGGCCAATCGCCGACTGTGAGCTATAGCTCCCGCCGGAGGCCGCCTTGCCCCCGGCGAATGTGCTGAACGAGAGGTCGTAGGAGCCGCTGGCGGATTGGGCGACTGCCAGAGTCAATACGACCAATGCAGCGGCGCCGCCTGCGGCAAGCGTCACCGGTCGCTTCGGTCGCCAGCGCCAATGCTCGCTCATTGCTTGATGACCAGGACGTTGAAGCGGGCGCCGGTCGGCATCGGCACCGCGGGGTTCTCGTTGAAAATCACCCATTTCTGCAGAGAGGGCTCATACCAAACGCCAACCGGGTTGTCGTTGTAGACGCCGCTCGAAGACGCTCCCACGTTGTAGCGCTGGGTGACGACAAGGATGGCGTTTGGGTCCGCGTTGGTCAGCGGATTGTTAATGAAAGTGCACTGCGCCGCGAGGCACGACGGAACAACCTTGCTCGCGACAGTCGCTTCGTGTACGAACGCGGTCGGGTTGGCGCCGGAGACCTTGAGCGCGCCATCGAGTTCCACGGCGGCGCCGCCGACGGCAGCGCCGTTTCCGGCCACTGCTTTGACGCCCGTGTTCCCGGAGAAGTAGCCGCCAAAACCGATAGCTCCGTTGCCGAAGCCCTGGACACCGACGCCGGTAGCGAAGATGGATTCGCCCTGGACGCCCGCCCCACCGCCAGCGTTGGTGCCGATGACCGCCGGGTACTGGGCCGGGTCGGTGGACGTGCGCTGGCCGCTAATTGCGATGCCGGTGCCGGCCTGCGTGACCGTGAGGAGCCCGGTGGTCGTGGCGGGCGCGCCGGCGGACGTGCCGCTCACTGCGAGCGGAACGACGAACCCGCCGGTCGCCTTCGCGTAGAGCGCGTACGGGGCCGGGCTCACGGACTGCCTGGGCGAAAGGACGGTGTACGCGCCGCTCGAGCTACCCGCGCGCACCTGAATCTCGATCCAGCGCGCGTCGCCGTTGAACGCAGCCGCGCCGAAATCGAGGTCCGTGGTGAAGAGGCCGTTCGTGACAACGACATCAGCCTTTACGGCGGTGCTGCCAATCTGAGCCCCGCCGGTCTCCGAGTCTTCAAGCAGGAACTGGAAGTCGTACGCCCCGTTCGCGGGGCTACCCGCATCCACCAGGCGGCCCTGGTAGCTGAACGACGTCCCGAGTGCGGTGACCGCCTGGATTTGGCGAGTCGTGTCGTTGGGCGGGTCGTCGCCGAGCGCGGTGGCAACCGGCACGATCGCGACGAGGCCGAGAGCAAGGGTGAGCGTCAGAAGAAGCCGGTTTGGGTGCATTCGCTTTAGCCTCCCGGTGCGGGGTCCTGGCACCTTCGCCAGTATAGATCAAGTGCTCAAGCGTTTGCGCGTTTTTTGCGGCAGGAATGTTAACAGTGGGGTGATTGACCCTTCTCTACCCCCGGCTTACGTTCCCTTGGCGCTCCCCGGCGCACCCCCAAGTTCGCGGCAAAGGACCAGGCCATGGCCGAGGATGATGCTGCCCGCGAGGTGCTCGAAGACGCGCGTCGGCTCGCCGAGGCTGGCGAGTGGGCAAAACTCGTAGCGCTCGTCGCGGGGCTGCACCCGGCCGACCTCGCGGAGCTGGTCCTCGACCTCAACGAGGAGCAGCGCAAGACGCTCCTCGATCACCTGCCGACGGACATCGTTGGCCAGCTCTTCGAATTCGCCGAGGACGACGAACTCCGCGACCTGATCCGGGGCGTTGGCATCGAGGATCTGCCCGCCGTCCTCGGAGAAGTCGAAGACGACGTCGCCGCCGACGTCATCCAGCAGCTCGAACCCGAAGAGCAGGCCGAGACGCTTGCAGCCCTCGATCGCGGCGAAGAGGTCGCCGAGCTGATGGCGTACGGCGACGAATCGGCCGGCGGGATCATGACTCGCGGGTTCGTGGCCCTGAATGAAGGCATCACGGTGCAGCAGGCGATCGACTACCTGAGGGTGCTGCGGCCGCCCGCGGATCGGGCGTACTACCTTTACGTGATCGACCCGGAGAAGCGGCTGCAGGGGACGGTGTCCATTCGGGACCTGATCGTTTCGGCGCCGAGGACCACCCTCGCGGAGTTGACGCAGCGCGACATCCACGCCGTCAACACCGGGACCGACCAGGAAGAGGCGGCGCGGCTCCTGCAGCGTTACAACCTGCCGGCGGTGCCCGTAGTCGATGAGGACGGGCGGCTCGAAGGCGTGCTTACCGCGGACGACCTGATCGACGTCCTCCAGGAAGAAGCGACGGAAGACATGTACCGGATGGCGGGCGTGGGCGTGAAGGAGACGCCGTTCAGCCCGGTGCTGGAATCGGCGCGACGGCGGGTGCCGTGGCTCGGGTTCAACATGGTCTGGGCGTTCCTGGGCGCGGGAATCATCAGCCTGTTCCAGGACACGCTGGACAAGGCCGCTTTCATTGCAATCTTCATGCCGATGATCGCGGGCCAGGCGGGCAACGCCGGAATCCAGACCGCGACGATTGTGGTCCGGTCGATGGCGCTGGGCGAGGTGGAGGCGAGCGACACTCTCCGGATACTCCGCAAAGAGTGGGCGCTCGGCTTCCTGAAGGGGACGATCTTTGGCGGGATTTTGGCGGTGGTGGCGTGGGTCTGGCAGGGGAACGTGACGCTGGGCTTCGTCGCCGGGGGCGCGCTCTTCCTGAACATGATTATCGCGTCTACCGCCGGAGTGGTGATCCCAATTACGCTGAACAAGTTCGGGATCGACCCCGCGACAATCGCCGGCGTGTTCGACACGATGCTGACCGACCTGATGGGGTTTCTGATCTACCTGGGGCTGGCGACGATCTTCATCTCGCAGCTCACCTGACCGTCAGGCGCGGGCTGGGGAGTCGTCGTCTCGGGAGTCGTCTTCATCGGTCGCGCGCGGCGCGGCCCCCTGGAGCGCCGCGATCAGGTCGGCGGCGTCTTGAGGTGTGATCCGGCCCTGTTCCAGCATCTGGAGTACACGAAGCTCCTCAGCCTCCCGGCGACGAATCGGCAGGGCTGAGCGGGAGGAACGCTGCGGACGGGCGCTTCCGGCGGGCCGAGCCGGCGGCTCCGCGCCATCCCGCGTCTTCACGATGGCTTCGCCAATTCCGGTGCTGAGACGGACGCGCGTGGGGGCGTCTTCACCGGCGCCGGGGTATTCGATGCGGCTCTTGCCAATACCGCTGGAGGTGCGGATGTGGACCTGTTGGCCCTCCGGCAGCCTCACCTCGGCGCGGCCGAGGCCGACGTCTACCCTGTATTCGCCCGGGACAACTTCGGCGATATCGAGAAGGACATCGCCGGTACCCGTGTCACAGCGGGCGAGGCCGGCGTGGCCATGGACACTGAGCTTCCCGGCGGCAACATTCGCTTCGAGTGTGCCCCGCGTGCCGTAGGTCGAAACGACGCCAGCGCCAACGCCAATGTGCAGTTCCCCGGCGCTGATGTCGCGGAGGTCGAGGTCACCGTAGCCGGCATCGACTTTGAGCGAAGCGAGCCCCTCGCCGGGGAGGCGCACGATGGTCGTGGCCCCCTGCTTGCGGCGGAAGAGCCAGCCCTTGGCCAGGTGGATCTCGATGACGAGGCGGTCGCCATCGCGCCGCACCTCTAGCTGCGGGGCCGACTTTGCGCCGCTCGTGATGACGCCCGGCGATTCGTCCGCCGCGCAGGCGCGAATCGTGATGCGGCCCGCGGTTTGCTCGATGGTGACGTGGTTGACGCCTTCCACATTGAAGGTCTGTTCGGCGCGGACACCACCAGGGGAATCGCCGGATTCGCCGGACGAGTCGCGGTGCGGCCCCCAGCCCGGAACGGGGGGAGGGCCGAACGGTGGTGGGGGTACGCCCGGCCCGAAATGGCGCGATTCGTGGCGCAGACGGCGCTCGGATTCGCGCACGCGGCGCGCTTCCTCGCGCAGGCGTCGGGCGTCCTCGCGGGCGCGGCGCCCCTCATCGCGGGCCGCGTTGCGCAGCCGCTCGGCCTCGTGGAGCGCGTCGCGCCGCAGGCGGTCTGCCTCCTCGCGCGCGTTCCGCGCTTCCTCCAGGGCTCGTTCTATTTCGTCACGTGGTTCAGCCATCGCGGGCACCAATGGAGCGGAGCTGCTCGGCAGCTTCGCCGGCGGTGAGCCGCCCGGCCGAGAGCTCATCGAGGATGCGCTGGCGCCGTTCGGCTTCGCGAGGGTCTTCGCCGGCTTCGAACCCCAGCGAGACCAGCACGTCGTTAAGCTTTCCCACGACGGTTGGGTAGGAGATGCCGAGGTCTTCCTCAACGTCTTTGATTTTGCCGCGTGCCCGGAGGAAGACTTCG
>JBGOVF010000299.1:0-3922 GCA_041477975.1 Tepidiformaceae bacterium | reverse complement strand
CGTCACCGGAAGTGGCGATGGCACTGTCGCGGAACTGAGCGTCCGCTATATTCCGCGTTGGAACCACGTACAACGGCCAGGAGACAGACATGGCGATCGAAGCTCAGGGCGCCCCGGGCACAGTGCACCCGCTACGCCGCGAAGTGCTGTTGCTGCTCCAGGTGGCAATGGTGGTGTTCACCTGGACCGTGGTCGTCGGCATCCTGAACGGCACCGACATCGTGGACTTCAGCCGCAAGGTCGTGCTCTCGCACGTTCACGCGGGCACGCTGGGCTGGATCACGATGTGCGTCTTTGCCGCCTCGCTCTGGCTGTTCGGCGGCACGGCGAGCCCCGCGGCGGTGAAGTCCGCGCGCGTGCTCACCGCCGCCGCGATCGTCGCCCTGCCGGCGTTTGCCTTCACGTTCGCGCTGACGTTCGGAAACTGGCGGGCGATCATGGGCTCGCTCGCGCTCGCCACGATTGTCGGCTTCTTCGTCTGGGTTCTCGTCCGGACTCGTGGGCTGGAGCTGAGCGTCACGCACCTGGGCTTCCTCGCCGCCATCGCCACCTCGGTCGCAGGCGGCACGGTGGGCGTCCTGCTTGCGACGAAGATCGCTACCGGCCACGATGTCGTGCCCACGGGCGCCAAGGACGCCCACCCGGGGACGATGGTTGTCGGCTTTCTGATCCCGGTCGGTATGGCGCTGGCCGAGTGGTGTTTCAACTGGCCCAGGCTGACCAGGGCGGAGCGGCTTGGCCAGGCGCAAATCGTCCTGCCGTTCATTGGCGGGCTCGTCCTCCTGGTATCGCTGCTCTTCGAGATCACTCCTCTTGCCCCGGTCGCCGCGCTGATCGAACTGGCCGGCGTCGTCATCTTTGTCAGGCGCATGTGGCCGAAATTCCGGGCCGTCGAGTGGATGCAGCGCTCGACGGCGCGGTTCGCGGCGGCCTCCGGCACGGCGATCGTGGTCAACATCATCTTCATCAACTACCTGGTCGCGCGCTACAAGGGCGATTTCGACAAGGTGCCGGACCGCCAGCTGCTTGCCCTGGACCACACGATGTTCGTTGGCGTGTTGACGAACGCGATTCTCGGTCTGCTCCTCGGCGTTACCGGCAAAGACGAACGCTGGAAGCCCGCCGACAACGTCGTCTTCTACGGGATGAACGCCGGGCTCATCGGCTTCGTCATCTCGCTGCTTGCCGATTGGATCTGGCTCGAACGCATCGCCACCCCGCTCATGGGAGCCAGCATCCTCACCGCCCTCGTCGTCTACACCCTCCGCCTGCGCACCCGAAACACCGAAGACGCCGTGTTCGTGGGCGCGTCGGCAGCGCCGGGGGGATAGGGCGGGCGCGCGAAATCAGAGCCGCGACCGTCAGGGAGAGAATCCCTACCCGCGTCGCGTGCCGATCCAGGTTGCCGCGCAGCCCCATCGCGGGCGGCCGGCAACGTAGCGGCTGGCAGCAGCCAGCCGGCCTTCCCTTCGCGCGCCGCCTGATGACCCTGCCGCGAGCTAACATGCCAGGGTGCGCACACCCCCACATCCCCCTCTCGCCCGCGTCCGCGGCGCCGGCCTGGACCTGGTGTACCGCGAATGGAATGCGACTGCACCCGGCGAACCAATCGTCCTCCTCCACGGGATCACCGGTTCGAGCGCGGATTGGGCCGCGACTGCCACGTACGTTCTTGAGAGGCGCATCATCGCCCTCGACGCGCGCGGGCATGGCGGCAGCAAGTGGGACCCGGACGAGGCCTACGGCGGCGACCAACACTTCGCCGATGTGGCGACGGCACTGGACGGGCTCGGCATTGAGCGTTGCCTGCTCGCGGGCTTTTCCATGGGCGGCGGCATAGCCATCATGGCAGCCGCTGCGCTGCCCGACCGCGTATCGGGCGTCGTGGTGGTCGACACCTACCCGCACCCCGAGATGACACCCGGTTCGCGACGGATCGCCAGCTGGATTTCGTCCTACGCCGCGACCGGCGCCTGGTTCGACCCGGCGATCGCCCGCCACTTTCGTGAACAGCTCGCAACGGGCCGCGAGGCGCGCCTCGACCTGTGGCCGTTGTGGGAGGCGATAGAGTGCCGGACGCTCGTCGTCCGAGGCGGCCTCAGCGACGTGCTTCCAGCCACGATTGCCCAGGAGATGGTTGCCCGCCAGCCGCTCGCCCGGCTCGTCACAATTCCCGGCGTCGCTCACCGGATCCCGTACGCGAAGCCCCGCGAGTTGGCGGCGGCGATCCTTGAGTCCACCGGATAACGGGCCGGAACCCCGCTTGCGCTCGGGCTACCGATCGGGGGTCGGAGTGCGGCGTGCCCGGCGACTTTGACACGAGGCATGCGGCCCACCGGGCCGCCACTACAGAGCCGCGCGCGTCAGCAAGCGTCCGCGTGACGCGCCGATGAGGCATTGCGGCGCACGTTCGAGGTTGCATAGCACCAGCGACCACCGAGGGCCGCGACTCCCGGGCGCGGTGGCGCGCTGACCGCGCACAGAACCCACGGGAGGGTGCCGAGTGACGGTCCGTGGCGACGACAACGCCGAAGGCCTATTGTCAGAGTCGTCCGCTACGGAACTCCAAGGAGCCTGAGCGATGGCTGAGCGAGAACCGAACGTCATCGATAGTGTCAGTGCCCTATTGCGAGGCATGTCAGCCAAGCAAGCCGTGTGGTTCCGTGGCCAGTCGAAGTTCGGCTGGGCGTTGACGCCGAAACTGCTACGGGATGATCCCGCGCTGGACTTGCGACCTGCTCGTGACAAGAAAGACGACCGCACATGGGAGCGAAAGCTAAACGGCGAGTTCAGGCGCAGGTCCGCGTCGCTCGTTGAGCCGGGCAGAAGCAACGCCGACATCTACGTGCTGGCGCAACACTACGGTGTTCCGACGCGTTTGCTCGACTGGACCACCGGGGCACTCACGGCACTGTTTTTCGCGGTGGCCGACAGGGATCACGACGATGGAGGGCTGTTCACCTTCGATCCGAACTACGAGTTCCAAATAAGCGGCACCGTCGCCTTTCGGCCCCTCTCCACTCGCGAACCCGTTCTAGCGGGGGTCATGGATTGCCTGTTCGACCTCGACCAGATCCCGTTCGTGACCTCGACGCTGCCCGTCCTGCCCAATCTCGACAAGGGCCGAATGCTCCAACAATCGACTTGCTTCACGCTACACCTACCGGGAAAGGCGACGTTGCCAACGTCTTCGTACCGAGAGTTCAGGATCCCAAAGGAGGCGAAACGAACGATTCGCGACGAACTCCGATTCGCCGGAGTTACCTCGTCAGCGTTGTTCCCCGAGCTTGAGTATGTCGCCCGCGACATCCAGGAGGAACTGAAGCTTCCATGGCCGCGGCCGACGTAGACGTCGCTCGGTAGTGCGGAGGCAACGCCAAGGCCGCCATCCCCGGCCTCGCCGCCGAACTCGCTCCCTAGTTGTAGTCCTCCAGCAACGCCTCGATCGGCTCGCCATCCCCCCGCGTCGCCTGGTTCGCATCGATCCCGAAAGCCTCGCTGAACCGACGGTACGGTTCGAGCGAATCGCCGTACTTCATGTGGCCGGCGGTGTGCTGGGCGCAGCCCCAGAGCAGCAGGTGACGGTCCTTCGCCGTGCTCTTCTCGTAGTCTTCGAGGAAACAGAGGCCGAGCTCCTGGTTGTGCGTATCGTTGCCCTGTTTGGCCGCGCCGAGGGCGAGCGTGCGCACGAGCGGCGCTGTTTCGTGGCCGCCGGCCAGGTAGGCGCGTACCCACGAAACGCTTTCGGCCGGGTTGCGGCGCGCCATCGCATCGTCGAGGTTCCGCAAGACCTCGTCGCGGCTCAACGACATCGCATCGCGCGTCGGCGTGGTATCTACCTCGGCGTTACCGGGCGTCCCGCGCAACCAGTGCGCGCACTGGTTGATGAACGAGCCAGCCACGAACAGCAGCTTCAATCGGT
>JBGOVF010000413.1:0-3166 GCA_041477975.1 Tepidiformaceae bacterium | reverse complement strand
GTTGCCCTCCGACCAGCTCCAGCACCTGGTCCAGCGTCGGCACCGGCTCGCCGTTCCCGGCATCGGCCGCCTGCAGCTCCGCCAGCGTCCGCCGTCGCATGCCCAATCACCAGCGGCTTCATACCGCCAGACTCTACTCGTCCCGATGTTAACGCGTGGTCGCCCCGGCGCTTAGCCGGGCACGTCCGCGATCACCCCGTTCTCGGCCAGCCACGAGATCTCCTCATCCGAACACCCCGCGACTTCGCTCAGCACCTCCGCGTTGTGCTCCCCGAAGCAAGGCGCCCCACGCATCGCGCCGACGGGGCGGTTCGCTAGCCGCCATACCGGATGCGTCGTCAGGTGCTCGCCGACCTCGCGCTGGGTCACCTGCTGCCAGAACCCGCGCTCTCGCAGGTGCTCGTCCCCCAGCAGCATCATCGCCGACAGCACCGGCGCCGCGCTCACGCCGGCGGCCTGCAACCGCGCCGCGCAGGCGTCCGCGTCCTGCCTCGAAACCCAGTCACTGATGATTGTCTCGATCGCGGCTTCGTCGCGGCGCCGTCCTTCAACTGTCTGCCAGCGCTCGTCCGCGAGCCGCTGGTCGCCGATCGCCGAACACAGCGCCCGCCACGCTTCGTCCGTATCGACCGCAATCGCCACCCAGCGTTCGTGATAGTCGATTGCCGGGTTCCCGGCCAGGTCAAGCTGGCGACGGCCTGAGTCGTCCAGTGCCCGGAACGCCCCGTGCGGCACGAGGTCCGCGTCGCGGTTCCCGATCCGCACCGGCAATGGATGACCTATGGACTCCGCCACTATGAACTCGCCAACTAACCCGATCACGTTGTCCCTCTGGAACACCACGACGCGGCTGCCCTCGCCCGTCGTCTCGCGTCGAAGGAGCGCCAGCGCTACCGCGCCGGCAGCCACCGTCCCGCCGAGCGGGTCGCCGTAGGAAATGCCACTCCGGTGCGGCGGCCCGCCCTTGTATCCCTGCAACGCCACGATCCCGCCCATCTGCTCGATCGAAGGCCCGAACCCGATCCGCGTCGATTCCACGCCCTCTTGCGCGAACGCGGGCATCTGCACCATCACCACGCGTGGGTTGATCGCCTTCAGCACGTCGTAGCCGAGACCCAGCCCCTCTGCGACGCCGTTGCTCCAGTTCTCCATCACAACATCCGCCTGCTCGACCATCTTCAGGAAAGCAGCAAGCCCATCCGGGTGCTGAAGGTCCAGCACCAGCCCGCGCTTGTTCCGGTTGTATTCGTTGAAGTACGAGGACCTGTTGTAAGCCCGCGTCTCGGCGGCCCGGGTAATTCCTCGTACCGCATCCGGGAACCGCGGCCCTTCGATGTGGATGACGTCCGCGCCCATATCCCCCAGGAACCGCGTCGCATACGGCCCCGCCCACACCTGCGTCAGATCGAGGATGCGAATCCCCTCCAGGAGTGGCTTCGCGGTCCCGGCGGGACGTTGCGGTTGCGCCGGCCGCGCGTCCCTCAGCTCCGCAAGCACCTCTTGCGTGTGCTCGCCCAGCAGCGGCGCCCTGGCGGCCCGCCCCCGGTCGCCGTCCACCGCGAACGGCCCGGCGGGCAAGGCGTGCCGGCCCAACACAGGGTGCTCAACCTCGCGCCAGAATCCCCGCTCACGCAGCGGCTCCCACTCCAGCAGATCCCGCGGCGCGGGGATCAGGGCCATGGGCGCCCGGAACCGCGCCGATTCCTCAAAGACCTCCAGCGCCGTCCGCGCGGCCGCCCACTCGCCGATCAGCGCCGAGGCAATCTCGTTGTTCTCGGGCCCAAGTAATTGTGTCGTGAATCCGGGATCCCGCGCGAGCTCGGGCTGCCCGATGCATTCGTACACCGAAGGCGCCTGGCGCGACATCGCCGCCACGCCGATGTACCCGTCCGCGCAGGGGTAGATCCCCCAGATCGCCCGCAGTTGGTTTCCCGTTCGTTCAGCATCGGAGCCGCGCAGCATCGCCGCCGGGCCGAAGCCCTCCAGGCTTGCCGCCTGCACCTCCTGGATCGAGATGTCGATCCGCTCCCCAAGCCCGGTCCGCTTCACGCCGAACAGCGCCGTGACGGTCGCCGAAAAGACGTGCAGCCCTGCCTGGTAGTAGGCCTGGTGGCCAGCGGTCTTCAACGGCGGCTTGTCAGGGTCGCCGCACAGCACCATCTGCCCGCCCACAGCGAACGCCGTCAACGCCGTCGTCCTCCACCCCGCCCTCGGCCCGGTTTGCCCAAACGGCGTCACGGTGCACACCACCAGCTCGGGCCGCTCGCCTCGAAGAGCGTCGAAGTCGATTCCTCGCGCCGCCCATTCGCCCGGCACGCCGCTTTCGATAACCACGCCAGCCGTCCGGAGTAGAGCGACGATTGCCTCGCGCTGCAAGGCATCGTCCGCGTCCAGAACCACACTCCGCTTGCCCGTGTTCAGGTACCCGAAGAGCACGCTCGCATCGGGGTTGCCCGCCTCGGTTGAAGCCAGCCTCCGGGTTGGGTCCCCGCCCGCCGCTTCCACCTTCACCACGTCCGCCCCGTAGGAAGCCAGCAGCTTCGCGCCGTACGCCCCGGCCACGTCCGTGCTCAGGTCGACCACCCGTACGCCTTCGAGCAAGCGGCTCACCCCCAACGGCTCCGGATTCTACGGAATCCGGGCGCAGCCGGGGCGGCCGGTCTCCTGTACGCTTCCGCCTGCACCATCCCAACCACGGAGCGCGCTCCATGCCCGAAGACTCCGACCTGCTCTTTGCCGGGCTCAAAGTGCTCGATGTCGGCACATGGATTGCTGGCCCCGTTTCCGCCACCATCCTCGCGGACTTCGGCGCCGACGTAATCAAGGTGGAAGCGCCAGGCACGGGCGATGCCTACCGCTACCTCCCGTCGGCCCCGACGGCCCCCCAGTCGCCCTACAACTACACCTGGATGTGCGACGCGCGGAACAAGCGCGGCATCACCCTGAACCTCAAGTCGCCCGAAGGCCACCGCATCCTCCTCGAACTCGTCCGCGGCTGCGATGTTTACGTCACGAATCAGCCGATCCCCATGCGCCGAGCCCTGGGCCTCCGCTACGAAGACCTCGCTCCGCTCAACGAGCGCATGATCTACGCCTCGCTCACGGCCTATGGCGAAGAGGGCCCGGATGCCGAGCTCGAAGGCTTCGATGGCGTCGCCTGGTGGGC
>JBGOVF010000274.1:0-4154 GCA_041477975.1 Tepidiformaceae bacterium | reverse complement strand
GTTGGTAATCCTCGTCGCCATCGCAGTCGGCGTGGCCTCGACATTTGTCATCCCACGCTAGCGCAGGCGTCACCCATCCTTGCGCTGGCTGGCGAAGCCAACCGCCGGGGTGCGCGACGTGAGCAAGGGTTTCGGCGCCGAACTGGATGAGTACATGAGGCAGGCGCACCGTTGAGCGCATTGCGCAGAATAGAACCATGGCACCCGAAACGCGCCAGTTCAGTTCGACGATCGCGCTCGCTTGCGGACCGCTCCTCATGTTGTTCGGATGGCTCTTCCTGGAGGCCGGCACAGGCCTGTGGCTGCTCGGGCTCGGCATCGTCGCCATGGCAGCGGGAATAGCCCTTCGACCAACCCGCGGGCGAGCATTGGCGGCCATCGTTGGCTTCGCGGCAGGTTGCTCGCCGGTCATCTTCCTTGTCCTCTGGTTCACCGTTATCAGCGGTTAAGGGGCCATCGCTCTCCTCCGAATTTACGCCCACGCCCGCCAAACGGCCGCGCCAGCACACATTCCCCGCCGCTTCCGGGCGTACGGTGGTTGCGCCCTCAATTCGGGGCAAAGAAGGAATACCACCATGTCTGAAGCCAACAAGACCCTCGTCCGCCAGGTCATCGAAGGCTTCGCGCGCGGCAACTTCGATGCTATCGACAAGAACGTCGCCACGAATGTTGTTGACCACGGGGCCCTCGCGGACCAGCCCACCGGCATCGCCAGTTACCGGGGCACCCTCCAGGCCTATTACACGGCTTTCCAGCCGAAGGTCACCATCCTCAGCCAGGTCGCCGAAGGCGACCTCGTTGCCACCCGCTGGAGCTACGACGGCAAGCATGTCGCCGAGTTCATGGGCCAGAAGCCCACGGGCCGCGCCGTCAAGGGTGATGTCCACGCTTTCGACCGGATTGCCAACGGCAAGATCGTCGAAGAATGGGTGCAGTTCGATAACGCGGCGCTCATGACCGCCACCGGCCTCCTCCCGGAGCTGGCTGCCAGCAGGTAGTCCTCCTACACGAACCACTCCAGGCGCGCCCGCGGCAATTCGTTGGAACTGCCGCGGGCGTCCTGGCATTCGAAGGGGAGTGGGCACGGCCAGGCCGAACCACATCTCGCTTCGTCAACGCGCCCAACACCCCTCCATTTGCCAACCGCGCACCGCTACCCACCCGCTCCCTCCACTCGGGAACCGCGTAAGCTCGGCACACGCATTGCCACGAATTAAGGTGTAACTTAACATGCCTCTAGAGCGGTTCCATCTTGGCGCCAAACACGAGGTCCTCGTGTACACCGTGCCGAGCGGAAGGAGTCCGGTCGATGAGTTCTTCGAATCCATGCCTGTCCGCGACCGGGATCGGATGCTGGCGCTCATCTCGTACTCGTCGGATTACGGGCCGCCGCGCAATCGCGAGAAGTGCCACCAGGTTGAGGGCTATCGCTTCCTCGAGTTCAAGACCCACCGTCACCGCCTGGTTTGGCGGTGGACTCACGACAACCGAATTATCCTCATGCACGGGTTCGTCAAGCAGCGGGAACGGATCGCGCAGGCGGACCTTGATGTCGCCAGCCAACGCTACCAGGCCATCGAACGAGAATTGAGGGGCGAACCATGACCGAACGCAGAGACTGGATCGGCGAGCGCGAAGGCACGCCGGACTTTGAATTCGACCTGCTCGCCGTTTCCGTCGGCGAGGCGATCGTCGAGCGGATGGAAGCACTCGGGCTGACGCGCACGGAGCTCGCCGCGCGCATGGGCGTGTCCCGTGCGCGCGTGACCCAGGTCCTCTCGGGGACTGATAACCTCACGCTCAAAACTCTGGTGGCCGTGGCGAACGCCCTGGATTCATCCGTCGAATTGAAGGTCGAGCCACGGCCAAGGAAGGCGGTTGCGGCTCGGGGAACCGCCGCGGCGCGCAGAGCCGGGTAGCCGCCCTACCCCACCGCCGCGCGCAACGCCTCCCCCGCACCGCCCACGATCGGCTCACCGTGGCCGAAGCAGGCGATCTCCACGTCCAGCGCAGCCTGCCGCCGGAACGACTCCTTCGCCAGCGCGCGGTCGACGTTGAACGGCCCCAGTATCGGCTTTCCGTCGACCGAGGCGATGGTGTCGCCGGTGAACAGCAGGCGGTGCGCGGGCAGGTAGAGCGCGATGCTTCCCGGCGTGTGGCCGGGCACGTGCAGCACGGTTGCACTGCCACCGAATTCGACGGCGTCGCCGTCGCGCAACTCGCGGTCGACCCGGCAGGGTGGCGCGGGCGGAACCCCGGGCGTGATCGATTCGAAGAACGGCCGCTCGCGCTCGCTGATGTTCGGCGCCGGCTGCGGCTGTTCGCCCCGGATGAACGGCGCGTCGTCCGCGCCGGCCAGCACTTCGGCGCCGGTGCGTTCGGCCATCTCCGCCGCCGAACCGGCGTGGTCGTCGTGGCAATGCGTGAGGATGACCCGCCGCAGTGTCCCGCCGCCCAGCGACGCCAGCGCCTCGCAGATCGCGTCGCCCGAACCCGCGATGCCCGTATCGATGAGCGTGTACTCGCCCCCATCGCGCCACAGATACGCCTGCCCCACGGCGAAGCGGAGCATCGTCAGTTGCGGCGTCACGCTCACAAGGTCCACGGTTCGACTCTAGAGATGCAGGCCACGCCGCCGCAACCCACTTCCCCTACGGCCCGCATCCCCGACAATGCTCTGATGTCCCTCGAATCCTTTCGTGACCCGGCTACTCCCCCTCTCCCGGATCGGGAGAGGGGGCCGGGGGGTGAGGGCGCGCACCGCCGCGCCATCGACGAGCTGCTCGCCCGCTACGGCTGGCAACGCGCCGGCGAGCCGGCACGCGTGCCGAACTCCGTCCTTAATACAAACTACCGCGTGGAATCGATCGGCGGCACGCTCTTCGTACGCGCCCACAAGAAGAGCCGCACGCGCGAGCGCCTGGAGCGCGAGCACGAGGTCATTCGCTGGGTCGCGGAGCGCGGCATCCCGGCCAACCCACCCCTCGCCGATGGCGAGGGCCGCTCGCTCCACTCCATCTCCGGCGAGCTGTTCGCCGTCTTCCCCTGGCTGGACGGCGTGACGCGCCTGCCAGGCCCGGACGAACTGCCAGGGGTCGAACTCTTCGGCGAACTCCATGGCCAGCTTCACGCCGTCCTGCGCGACTACCCGCTCGCAGGCCTGCCAATCGGCGGCTCAGGCTCCATCTGGGACACCGCCGCCTCAATTGACATGCTCGGCCGCGTCGATGACCTGATCCGCTACTACGCAGCGCCCGGCCCGGCGCTACTGGTCGCCCAGGACGCACTGCGCGAGCAGTTGGCGTTACTCGAATCCGGAGTTGCCCGTCCCGCCAGCGACTTCGACGCGCTCGCGCGTCAGCCCTGCCACGGCGACTACCACGAACGCAACGTGCTGCTGCGGCCCAAAGGCGGCGTGCTCGCCGTGGTCGATTGGGAGTTAGTCGGCCTGCTCCCGCCCGTCTACGAAGTCCTCCGCGCGATGACCTTCATGGAATGCCTCGACGACGGCCGGCTGGACGCCTATCTGCGCGGCTACGGGCGGCATGCCCGCATCGCGCCGGCCGATTGGGGCCCAGGCGTCGAGATGTGGTGGCAGAGCACCCTGCACGACACCTGGTTGTTTCGCGCGCGCTTCATCGAAGGCAACCTCGCTGTGGAGCGCTTCATCCCCGAGAAGCTACCGCTGCTGCGCCGCTTCGCCAACGCCGAATACCGCGCCGGCCTCGCGACGCGCCTCAAGGCAGCGGCCGGCTAAGGCGCGTTTCGCCCGGTGCGGCGCGCGTTGCTACGGTAGAGCGCTGGAGGGCGCGGCATGGTGCTCAAGGACGTCCACGAACAGAATCGCAAATCCTGGAACGAGGCGACGAAGGCCCACAACAGCCACAAGGGCGACCAGGCCGCCTTCTACCGCGCCGGCCACGGCAAGCTCTACCCCGAAGAAACCGAACTTCTCGGCGATATTCGCGGGCTCTCGGTCGTCCACCTCCAGTGTAACTCGGGCCAGGACACGCTGAGCATGGCCCTCCTCGGGGCGAACGTCCTCGGCGTCGATATCAGCGACGAAGCGATCCGCTTCGCAAAGCAGCTCTCAGCCGATTCGGGCGTGCCGGCGCGCTTCGTGCGCAGCGACGTCTACGACTGGCTCGAAGCTG
>JBGOVF010000538.1:0-2528 GCA_041477975.1 Tepidiformaceae bacterium | reverse complement strand
GTATCGCCGTTGAGGTCCGTGTAGTCCACGTAGAAGAAGCCGTCGCTGGCGTACGTTCGCGAAAACGCCAGCCCCAGGAGCCCCTGTTCGGCGCCAGCGCTGCCGACGCGCGCGTGGATATCGAGAAACGGCGTACCCAACACCTGGCGGCCTGGCGTGACCACGCGAATCGTGGCCGGCTGTTCGACGACGAAGAGCCGGTTCGAACCGTCGCCGGCGTTGCTTATCTCGGTGACGTAGTTGAGGCCGGCGGCCCACGGTTCGAGCCGGATGACGGGCCAGGCGTCTGCGGCAGAGCTGGACACGGCCGGGAGGAGGGCGCAGAGCAGCGCTACCGCAGCGAGCAGGGACCCGGAGCGGACAAGCGCGCGCATGGTGGACAGTATGCGGCCGCGCGGAGCGCGCTCGCCGGTCTGCTACCATCGCGGCCGATGGACATCGAATTCGCGCTGCTTGCCGACTACGCGGAGATCGTGGGTGGCAAGCTGTACCTCATGGGGGGCGGCTGGGACGTTTTTCACGCACCGGAAGCGCCGGTCTCCATGCGCATCGCGATCGCCCTCGGTGTGCGCGTTGGCTGGGACGAAACGAACCAGGCGATCCCGGTGAACATCGTGGTGATGGACGACGACGCGCAGCAACTCGCGAAGATTGAGGGTTCGATGACGACGGGCAGGCCGCCGGCGCTGCCCCCGGGAGCCTCGCAACTCTCGCAGCTGGCCGCGAACCTGCCGCTCACTCTCCAGCGCTTTGGCGGCTTCCAGGTGCAGATCGCGGTCGGCGCGGCCGGCGCCGTCATCACGCGCGCGGTGGCGTTCCGGCTGGAGCGCCGGTAGGGCCTGAGTTCTCAGTTCCAACCGCGACACTCGAATCAGAGCCGCGACCGTAAGAGAGCGTCCGGCAACGAATCACCACGAACGCTCATCCGGCTGCCCCAGTGTCGAATCAGAGCCGCGACCGCCCAAGGGAGCGTCCCGCCGCGAGGCGGCCCCGGCGTCATCCGCGGAGGGCCAAATCTGGCACCCTTGACACCGGGCGGTAGAATCGGCCATACCACTGAGGAAAGCGAAAACTGGCCTAACACTGCGCGGAGGAAGGCTTCCGGCAAGGGCGTCGAGCCCGTCCGCCCCTATCTCACTCCCTGCGGGATGCGGGTCTCTCGGCGACGAAAGGGCGACCCGGTTGGCCCTCGTTCACGCCCACACAATACCTAAGGCGGACTCAGTCTTAACCTAAGGGGTACGCATGGAATTATCGAACCGCGAAGCCTGGACGGCCTTTCACGGCATGGTTCTGGGCTCCATCTTCCTCCTCTCGTTCAGTGGCGGCCTGGCCTCCTTTTGGAGCCTCCGTCCACAGTGGGTGACGACCGCCGGGATCAAGGAGCGAATGTACCGTCTCTACGCCGGGACCACGATCATGGCGATCGCGGCCTGGCTGACCGTCACGACCGGCACGTACAAGGTGTACGTCTGGTATCGCGCCACGCCTCCGAAGGGCACCACAGACCTGTCGCACTACCCCAAAGCGGCGCTTGTTGCGAACCCGGATAAGGCCGACTGGCACGACTTTGGGATGGAGTGGAAAGAGCACATCGCCTGGATTGCCCCGATCCTCGCGACCGCGGTCGCGGCCATCGTCATCTATTACGGCCCGCGGCTCGCACATGAACCCCGGATTCGCAGCATTCTTCTCGGCATCTTCATCCTCGCATTCGCGACGGCGGCCGTTGCCGGCTTGATGGGCGCCTTCATCACCAAGGCAGCGCCGGTCCTTTAGGAACGAGAGGAATATCACATGACAACCATGGCACAAAGCGACGCCCCTTCCGCGATCCCCCCGCCCAAGCGCGACGGCTTCCCTGCGGCCACCTTGATCGCCGCCGGTATCGGCATCTTCGTCCTTGGCCTGATGACCACCTGGGCCGAGGCGAGCACGTCGATGAAGGCCAAACTACAGTTTAACGACGACGTCGGGCCACTCTCCGGCAAAACCACTTGGGCAGTAATCGCCTTCGCAGTCAGTTGGGTGGTACTCTCCGTCGTCCTCTGGAAACGGGATCGCCTCTTCAACATCGCCCTCGTGGCGTTTGGTGTGCTGACGGCGGCAGGCTTGATCGGCACGTTTCCGAAGTTCTTTCAGGCGTTCGCGTAACGGCCGCGCATCAAGTTGCGCGTTTGCGCGGGCGCTGCGGCGCCCCCGCAGAACCGGGCTACGTGGGGGCATGGCGACTGCCCCCGCGATGGCCCATCCTGGCTGCGCTGTCGAACGGCGGGTCCAGGTAGACCGGGTCCACGCTCGCATCCGGAAACGCACCGTGCTCCCGCAACCACCCCAGGTTGTCGCCGAAGTACAACAGGTTCGTCGGGAGGTCCGCCGCCATGCGCCGGATTGTACACGCTCCCGGAACTCCCCCTCTCCCGGGCCGTGCGCAGTCGACTAATTACTTGGTTGCCAAGTATATCCGGACCGGGTAGCCTGCCAACCGTGAACGACCGCGCACTGCTCCCCGGCGAATACGCAACGCT
>JBGOVF010000473.1:0-2894 GCA_041477975.1 Tepidiformaceae bacterium | reverse complement strand
CTTCGTTCTGCCCGCGGAAGCCATAGTCCGCGATGAACGTCTTGAGCCGCTTCGAAAGCGCCCGCCAGTCTGAGTCGGCGGGCTTCGCCAGCGCGGCTTCTATCTCATGCGCGCCCATCTTGGCCACGGCCGCAGCCAGCGCCGGCTTGCTCGCAACGAACCGGCCGATCTCCCACAGCGCGAATCCCGGCATAGCGCTTTCAATTTCGCCCAGTCCGGTTGTCAAGGAGCCGGGCATCGCTGCGTCGAACGAGTCGCCGAGATTGGCCTCGAGCAGCTTCCCCACCTCCGAGAGGGTCTCGCCCGCGGCGCCGCTGATGATGACGTGCGAGCCCAGCATCCGGCCCGCCCGCCGCTCGATCCGCGTGAGGTAGTCATCGAGGTGCCGCCCGCTCAACTTCGCCAGGTCCATCTTCTCCTGCAGCGCGCCTAACGCCGCGGTGTGGCGATTGTCGCGGTCGATCGCGGCCACCGTTGCCGGCCAGATCGAGCGGAAGGCCATCCGCCGTCTTCGCGCAGTCTCCGTGGCATCCTGCATCGGGCCCGATTGCAGCGATTCCTTGTCAGAGCTGAAGTACTGCTCGAGCGCGCCTGACCCGCTCTCCGTCTGGAACGTCGCAAGGAACGCCCCGAACCAGGCCAGGTTGAGCGCGCCCCGTCCAGCGAAGATCGCGAGCCAGTTTGCGTAGGGCGCCGGCTGCAGGGGCACGATGCTCGAAATCTGAAACCGCTCGATCATCTCTCGCGCCGAATCCCGATCTGCGCGCAAGAACATCGTCGCGATCAGCGGCGTGGGCACGCCGGGGATTACTTCCTCGACGTTTCCCGTAGTCCAGAGGTTGTAGTCCGGGTGTGGCTCGCTGTCCCACGAGCACACGCGAGTACGGGTCGCGGGCGGTTCCATCGTGACCATCAATCGTCTCCGGCGTCTATCTCTGCGATAGACGCGGGCGAAAGATAGCGTGGCACTCCCATACGAGCGACCGGGCGTGCGGGCTCAGTATTACGCCGGCGGCTGGATAGGCGTCCCGAATTCACCAACGACGGCGGCCTGCGCGGCGTACAGCTCATCCGAATACGGCGGCGCCAGGCCACCCGCGGCCGAAAGCCCGCCGTCCACGACGATCGTCTGCCCCGTCACGAAGCTGGACGCGTCGCTGGCCAGGAACAGCAGCGCGCCGGCCAGTTCGTCGGGATCGCCGATCCGGCCCATGGGCGCCGATCCCTCAAAACGGGCATTGAACTCGGGCACCGCGAACCAGTCGTTGGTCATTTCGGAGGGGAACCAGCCCGGCGCCAGGCAGTTCACGCGGATGCCCCGGTTCGCCCAGCTCACGCCGAGGTTGCGCGTCAGGTTGACGACGGCGCCCTTCGAGGCCTGGTACGCCGCAGCCATGTGCTGCGCGCCGGAGAGCCCCATTACCGAGGACACGTTGATGATCGACCCGCCCTTGCCGTCGGCAAGCTGCCGCTGGGCAACCTCGCGGCAGCACCAGAAGAGCCCATTGAGGTTCACGCCGATGGTCGTCAGCCACAACTCATCCGGTGTGCGCTCCGGAAAGACGCCGGCCTCGGCTGCGACTCCAGCGTTGTTCACGAGGATGTCCACCCGGCCGAAGCGCTTCCAGGCCGCGTCCACCATCGCCGCGACCTCGGCCGAATTGGAGACGTCGCACGTCTGCACGAGGACGTTCCCGCCGCAGCTCTTGACTTGCTCGGCGACCTCCGCAAGCCGGTCGGCTCGCCGGGCGGCGAGAACAACGTTCGCCCCCGCTTCTGCCAACACCCGGGCAAACGTCACCCCGAGGCCAGACGAAGCTCCGGTGACAATCGCGGTCTTCCCGGTGACCAGGAACCTGTCCGTTACAGCCATCTTGCTACTCCTCTCCTCTTAACCGCGGCCGACCATGCCCGCACCCACGACGTAGGTCGCGAGCTCCTGTGCGGTGCGCGGCCCGAGGTGCGCGCGCAGCCGGGTGAGGGCCGCCTCCGCTGCAGGGTTCGGCCCCGCCCGAAGCAGCTCGTCGATATCCTCAAGAGTTGCCGTCAGAGCCTTGCTCAACTCGAGGTGGGCGGCCCAGATTTCGGCGTAGGAAGGCATTGCCGGCATGTCGGGCCGGCCTCCCAGCGTTTTCGCCCGCTGGCGAAGGCGCTCGCTCGCCGCGCCGGCCGCGCCCCCCGCCAGGTCGCCGATGTCCCGAAGCGCGGCCGTCATCGCGTTGTGCTCAGCCGCCATCGCTTGCTGCTCCAGCGGCGTCTTCTGGGCGATGCATTGCAGCAGCACCTGGATCATCACGACCGCAGTCTGCGCCTTGTCAGACCGGAGGTCCGGCAGCACGTCATTGTTCAGCGAAACGATGATCCCCTCGATCAGTTCCTGGGTGCTTGGCGAAGTCCACATCAGGCGCCTCCCAGCGGGTAACCCAGGAGCGTGGCGAAGATCATCCCGGAGGCACAGAACGGTTGCATCAGGTACAGGTGCAGAAGCTCCTCGTGTTGCTTATCGATACGCCGCTTCACCGCGGCCCCCACCGGGATGCCGATGTTCCCGCCGGCGAACATGCTGAAATACGCGACCTCTTCTGGCGTCACCGCGAAGCCCGTCAACTTGTTGTAATGGCCAAGGAACCCGCCATCCACTGTCACCGACCCGAAGATGTTCGTGTTGCTCAGCCCATCCATGAGCGCAAGCCAGCCCAGGTCCTCGCGCGGGTCGCCGATGTGCGTGTTCTCCCAGTCGATCAGTGCCGTTACACGGCCGTCCTGGTAGAGGAAGTTCGCGGGGTTGAAATCGCCGTGAACCACGACCAGTGGCAGTGGCCGCGGGCGCTGCCTCCGCAACTGAAGAAGGCCGTCATAGATCGCGGGCAGCGGCGAAAACTCCAGGTCGCGGT
>JBGOVF010000201.1:0-5233 GCA_041477975.1 Tepidiformaceae bacterium | reverse complement strand
GACGAGTTGAAGTCGTACCTCGATCTCACGAAGCGGGGCTACCAGCACTCGCGCGTCAACCACAACTGCCTCCGTGTATGTGAGCGGGGATGTCCACACGAACACGATCGAGGGGTTCTGGTCGCTCACGAAGCGCGGCCTCGGGGGTGTGTACCACGCGCCGTCTCGGCTAAGCATCTTCAGGGCTACCTGAATGAGTATGCGTGGCGCTATAACCACCCGAACGATCGGCGCGCGATGTTCGCTCTATTGCTTGGGCGCGCCGCTCGAAACTGACTCTTTTGGCTTTACCGCCTTTCGGAGTACCTTCTCCCAGTCGTCCCGCTTGGGGACCGGGATTTCCGCGCCCTTCGGGGTCGTTTGCTTCGGTTCCATAGCTAAAGGATACCTCATGAGTTGGGATGCTTCGTGGTGGCTGAAGGTTAAGCGTGCTGAGCAGCACATGGTAAACATCAAGCGTGCCGCGAAACGGTACGCGGCCCTCCACCCGTACGAATTTACGCGAGTCCGACAGCCGGACAGTAAGCGCCAAGTCGCATACCGATGCCGAATCACCGCTCAACCCGACCCTAAAATCGCCCTGCAACTCGGCGACTTCATTCACAACCTCCGAAGTGCGCTCGACCACGCTTACTACGCTTGCATCCCACCCAAGGAGCGGAGCAACGCCACCAGCTTCCCTATGACCTCGATCTCCTTCTTGGCCAAGGACGCTCACGGCAACTTCGTGAGTAAGGACGCTGACGCCAGGGATGCTTACGAGCGTAGCCTCCGGGGCCTCGATCCGAAGGCTCGGACAATCGTCGAAGCGGCTCAGGCCTACCACCTTGGGGATCAGGCCTACCGTTGGATTCTCGGGATCATCACGCGTCTCGATAACGCGGATAAGCACCGCCAACTGACCCTCGTGGGTGCGGGCGTTAAATACCTGGTGGCTGAAACCACCATCCGCGACCAGGTTGGCGCGCTCATTCACAACAGTTTCAGACACGGCGACTTTGCGAAGGACGACACAGTAGTCGGATGGCAACTGCCTGCCTTCTGGCTTCCCCCGGAGTACCCCGCCCCATCCGAAGTGCAGATGGAGTACGCGGGCGCCGCAGAGATACATATCAAAGTCACTCGCGTAGGCGTAAACCAAACCCTGGCCGACTTCCCTCTCGAACTGACCATTACGGAGTGTCTGCGGGAGGTTCGCCGGATACTTCGGCTGTTGGAACCGTTCGCGATCCACTGAATGGTTCATTGGGAGTTATCCCCCGGAGGTACAGAGTGGCCCGGAAAGACTGCCTGTTCTGTGGCGGCAAGCCCGTGACTAAGGAACACGTGATCCCCGATTGGCTGGGCGGCGTCATGGCGAGAGGCAAGCCACAACCAAGTGCGCCGGATCGAGTCGTGAAGATGGTCAACGAGCGCGGCAAGGACGACATCACTTCGGAGAAGTGGCTTACCGATAAAGGCCCTCATCTCACCTCGCGGTGTGTTTGTGGGCCGTGCAATGGTGGATGGATGAGCGACATCGAAAGCGCGGCGACGTGGCCACTCACCGAGATGATCGAGGGTCGCTCCGTAGCGCTGGCCCTGAACGAGCAAGAGGCGGTCGCTACGTGGCTTGCACTCCGAGCTATCGTCGAGCAGCACTCCCGCTCCGAACCACCTCCCGCAGGATGGGGCAAGAGGTTCTATGCGACGAAGCGCCCGCCGACTGAATGGCAGGTGCGCATCGGTGAGTACGGCGGAACCGGCTGGGCGGTGCGGTTCACCGGGGTCTCGATAGACGTTGTTGGAACACATCCGCTAAGCCCCTTCGCCGTCAGGTTTCCGGGGTTCCTGTTCACCGCCCTGATCGGCCAATTCGTCGGTCAAGTCATCGGCCTCGACCAGCGAGCCGACCTGACGCCCAACCGCCTCTACTTCACTGAGATCTGGCCCCACCCCCTCCTCCGGGTAACCGACACTCCAATAGGAACCGGGGCGAACCCGATAGTCGAAGCGTGGCCGCCGAACCGACGGCTTGACGAGTCGCAGTTGAAAAAGGCGACGAAAGACGTGAAGGAACCGCGCCCAGCCCTGAAGGTGACGCAGATTCCAAGGGGCGAGATGCCGAGATAGCCGTCTAGCCACGGGTCACCCCGTAACAGCGTTCGCAATGCCGCTCAATCACCACAGTTGTCCAGTAATGGGATAGTTACCGTCTACACTTACATTTGCCTTGAGACCGTCGAGGAACGCATTGAGCAGATTCTTGCCACGAAGCGGGAGTTGTTCGCCGCGATCGTTGATGAACCTGACCTTCCGAAGACACTTACAGCGCGAGAGATCCTCGCCCTGGTAGGCCTTGATGACCAACGCGCGTTGAGCGCAGTCACCCTGCCGGCCGGTTGGTAAGGGGCGCCTGAACCGGCTGGTGAAACGCTGGGCCGGGGCGAACGTACTATGAAGCGTGCCCAGCCTTCGTCATGTTCGCGTGGCCCGGCGCGGTGGCGGCGCCCGTAAGATAGCGGTACTCCTCTGCGCGCTGGCGCTGGCCGCGTTGGCTGTCGCGTGCACGGGTGGCGGTGGATCGAAGGCGTCCGGAGGCAAGGATTTGGGTTCGAGCGCGGACTCGGCAGGCGGGGAGCGTTCGTACGCGGGGAAGAGCCCGGCGCCGGCGATCCCGACAGGCGTGACCTGGTTCAACGTGCAGCAGCCGCTGACGCTGCAGGCGTTGAAGGGCAAGGTCGTCCTGCTCGATTTCTGGACGCTGGGCTGCATCAACTGCCAGCACATCATCCCGGACCTGAAGAAGCTGGAAGCCGAGTTCGGCAACCAGCTGGTGGTCATCGGCGTGCACTCGGGGAAGTATTCGACGGAGCACGACGACCAGAGCATCAAGGACGCGATCAAGAAGTACGGGCTGGAGCACCCCGTGCTGAACGACCCCGACTTCGTGGTCTGGAATACGTTCGGAGCGAACGCGTGGCCGACGCTGGCGTTAATCGACCCGGCGGGGAACTACGTTGGAAACCACGCCGGCGAGGGCGTGTATCAGTTGTTCGAGCCGATCATCCAGTCGTTGACGCGCGAATTTTCGGCGAAGGGGCAGATCGACGAGACGCCGATCCCGCTTGCGCTCAGCGCGACGGCGGCGGCCACCGTGCTTTCGTACCCTGGCAAGGTGCTGGCGGATGCGACGAGCGGGCGGCTGTTCATTGCGGATTCGGGGCACAACCGGATCCTGGTGGCCAACCTCGACGGGCGGCTGCAGCAGGCGATTGGGGACGGTAAGGAGGGGTTCGCGGACGGGACCGCGACGGAGGCGGAGTTCCGGCAGCCGCAGGGGCTCGGCCTTTCCGTGGATGGGAAGACGCTTTACGTGGCGGACACGCGAAACCACGCCGTTCGGGCGGTGGACCTGGCGACCGGGAACGTGAAGACGGTCGCCGGGACGGGCTTCCAACTGGATAGGCTGCCAACGGCCGGACTGAAGGCGACTGCCACGGCGCTGGCTTCGCCGTGGGACGTGCTGGCGGTGGGGCAGACGCTGTACATCGCGATGGCGGGCGTCCACCAGCTCTGGGCATTGGACCTGGCGGGAGGGACGATATCCGTGTTCGCGGGGACGAGCCGCGAGGGGATCGCCGACGGTCCGAAGGCGCAGGCGACGCTCGCACAGCCGAGCGGCATCACGACAGACGGAAAGACGCTGTACTGGGTGGATCCTGAGTCGAGCTCGGTGCGAAGGGTGTCTCTTTCGGGCAGTGGGAACGTGGAAACGATCGTGGGGACGGGGTTGTTCGACTACGGGGACGAGGACGGGAAGGGGACCGCGGCGAAGTTACAGCACGCGCAGGGGATCGCATGGGCTGATGGCGCGCTGTACGTGGGCGACACCTACAACCACAAGCTGCGCGTGGTCGACCCGGCAACGAAGCAGGTGGGGACGGCGGCCGGGAGCGGCGAACTCGGCTGGAACGACGGCCTGGGCGCGGCCGCGAAGTTCGACGAACCGGGCGGGATCGGCTACGCGAACGGCAAGGTGTACGTGGCCGATACGAATAACCAGCTCATCCGCGTGTTCGAACCGGCGAGCGGACGCGTTTCGACGCTGACGTTGAGCAACCTTGCGGTGGCCGCGACGCAGGCGCCTGGAAAGGCGCTCCAGGTGGCGCTCGCCGCTCAGACGGTGGCCCCGGGCGCATCGAACCTGCGGGTGACGTTCAACACACCGGCGGGCTACCACCTCAACAGCCAGGCGCCATCGAAACTGACGCTTTCGGCATCGAATCCAGCGGTGGTGGAGCTGGGCGAGAGGACGCTGTCGTGGGCTACGGACGATGGTTCGGTGACCCTGCCGGTGCCGGTTGTGCTGCACGAAGGCAGCGCGACGCTGACGGGCACGGTCTCGGTCTACTACTGCCGAACGGGGGGCGAGGCGTTGTGCTTCATTCAACAGGTGGAGCTGACGCTACCGCTGACCGTAGCGGCGAGCGCGAACGCAACGGAGCCGCAACTGACCTACATGCTTCCGACGACGCCGGGCTAGGGACGCGAAGCCCGGGCCGGAAGTTCGACCCAGGCGTCGAAGTACTGCTCCTGGAAGGCGACTGCCGTGGCGATCGCTGCCTCGTCCCATTGGCCGGCCACGGCGGCGACGAGCTTGTCTTCAATGTCGGCGCGGCGCCGGACGACGGCGATGACCGTGGCCGTGCACCGGTCGAGCGGGCCATCCGCGCCGAGGACGTAGACGTCGAGCGGTTCATCGTCGGGCGCTGCTGTTCCGGCGACGTAGCCGTAATTGACCGTGTAAAGGATATCCGGGTGCAGCGGGTGCCGGCTGCCCAGGGGCCGGTCGATCACCACCGCTATCTCGCGGCCAATCCACTCGTCGAGGCGGAGCTCATCGTCCACCGCCGAAGTGTAGGCGGGCGCGGCGATTTCTTGACAGCTTTGACCCCCCAACTATGATGGCGCTCTAACCGGCGTGAGGGGATGTACAGATGGCAGTCCGGGGTTATGTCCTGATCGAGACGGATGTCGGCAAAGCGAAAGCGGTTGGCGCCGCGATTCACGATTTTTCGTACCCCGGTGCGCGGGTGGTAGTGGTCGACACCGTGACCGGGCCGTACGACGTGATCGTGCAACTGGAAGCCGATGACCTCGATCGGCTGGGCAACGCGATCACGGAGGCGGTACAGAAGGTTTCGGGAGTGCAGCGGACGACGACCTGCCTGGCGGTGCGGTTGGCCTGAAG
>JBGOVF010000438.1:0-3053 GCA_041477975.1 Tepidiformaceae bacterium | reverse complement strand
TGCTTTGGCTGCGGGCGGCCGCAGATCCCGAACCTGTATCGCTACTACCTCGACAACAGCGGCAACGCCCACACCGATGACCTGTTTGGCTCGCTGCTGGCCCGCACCGACGGTTACCCTGCCAGCGTTGCCGCCGACTGGGAGCACGGCCACCTGCTCGTGAAGATCTGCGCGACTGGCTATTGCGGCGGCGAGACGGACCCTTCGCCCGACGCCAGCGTGCGCGTCTTCCGCTCGCGCGACGGCGGTGTGACGTTCACGGAGGAGACGTCGCCCGGACTGCCTGTTGAGTCATTCCTCGTTGGGTTCGCCAACGGCGAGGCGATCGTTGGCGCGGCCGAGCGGCACGGGTTGGAGTTCCGCCTGCGCTACTTCCTCTACCCCTCGGACAAGGAGCTAACCCCGCCACCGCAGGCGGGCAAGGCCTCGCCCGTCGCCGATTCAGCGATCGGCATCGGCTGGCGCAACACCGATTCGGGTGCGGGCTACTTTGATTCAACCGGGAAGCTGCTCATCCCCGGCGGGCCCGGGAAGCGGCTCGTGAACATCATCCCGCTCATTGTCGGGCGGCTGGCCTGGTGGCTGGATGGCACGGGCGGGCAATCGTTTGGTGTCTACGATGGGACCGGCAAGCTCGTGCGCGTACTCACGTCGCCGGAGCACGGCTACATCGACATGCGCGGCCAGTTCGCCTCGGGGCAGCTCTACGCGAACGTGGAGCTGGCGGCGCCGTTCGGGTTCGGAGTCGATGGCGGAGGCGCGGCCTGCAAGCAAAACCAGCCGGTCTACGCGAGCCTGATCAACTGGGGCACTACCGCCACCATCCACCCCATCATCGAGTTCGGCGAGTGCGGGCCGAACCAGGGGCACGTCTTTGTCGACGCGATGCTCGCGCGTTCGGTCGCGCGAGTGGCGACCGGTGGGGACTGCCTGAACGTCCGGGCTGAACCGCGCAGCGACTCCGCGAGTCTCGGCTGCTTCGCGGATGGCGTGCTGCTCGCTCTCCACCTCGGGCCCGACGGCCCGCCTCCGGCTGCTGGCTGGCTGCGCGTGGTGACGCCGTCGCTGGAGGCGGGCTGGGTGAGCGAGCAGTTCGTGACGCGGTAGGAGCTGCGGGCGATCAGGGTCGAGTGGCTCTTGAGACGGGGTCGATGGAACACCGGGCCGGGTTCTCTCGTTGGTACTGTTGAATGATGAACTTCGGCCGGCTGCCGCTGGTGTTTCTTGTGGCCATCGCGCTGCTGGCCGCTGGGTGTTCTAGCGGGGATTCGAACTCCTCCACGCCGACCGCGGCAGCCACTGCCTCGCCTACCCCCGCCGCTACCGAACCAACGGTCGCCCCACCGGCCACGCCCACACCGACGCCCGCTGGCGTCACCGTGCGGTCTACGGTCGTGCTGGTCGATGTGCGCAGCGGGACGGTCAAGACGCTGTATGACGATGCGGACAACGCGGCCTACGACGCTCGCTTCGTCGGCGATACCGTCGTCATCGCGGCCGGAACGCGGACGCTCGCCTTCAACCTTGATGGCTCACCGGCTTCCGTGCCCTCGGCCCCGCCGTGCCAACCGGCGGGACAGAAACCGATCTACTGCACCTTCTCCCCGGATGGCCGGTGGGTGACGTACCCGGTCGAAAACGGCGCGAAGACGCTCGCCTCCGGCTATGTTGTGCCGCTCTGGGACCAATGGGTGATGGACGTCGCCACGGGCAAAGCGCAGATGGTGCAGGGCGGGCTGATTCACTGCGGCGGCTGCGATGCCCGCTACGGGCCGGTGTGGTCGCCGAGCAGCCGATACGTCGCGTACGCCGAGCTCGGCGGCGAGGGCGGCGCAGGCCGTCGATTCCTGACTGATGCCCGGACGGGCGCGACGCGCCAGATCGGCACGGGAGCGGAGGTCACCGCCCGGCCCGTGTGGTCTCCGGACGGTGATCGCCTGCTCTACGAGGTTGTTGCCAATGAGCCGCTGACGCGTCTCGCGGACCTCGCGGCCGGAACGTCGAGGGATTTGTCGCTTGCGTGGCCGGTAGCGTTCGATACCACCGGCACGCTCATCTACTCCCCCGCGTATGGCTATAGCCCCAAAGCGCCTCCCCCTTCGACCACCATCGCCAACGCGACGACGGGCGCCGTGGTGGCGACGGTGGCGGGTGCTCCGCCGCAGTCTTTCGGGTGGAGTCCTGGGATTGCCGTCGCGGCGCGGAGCGAGAGCTTCGTGGCGGCGCTCCAGGGCGCGCCCGGCTGCGACGGGACCGCCATCTATTCCGGCGCCGGTTCTCCCGCCGAATGCCGCAAAGGGGGCGAGGAAGGCCGCGTGGCGCCGGACGGGCTGCATATCGCGGTGGCCCGTGTAACTGGCTCGACCGGCCCCGCAACGGCTCCCGGGGCCTCGGCGCTGACGATAACGCGTTACGCGATCGACGTTGTCACGGCCGGCGGGCGCACGACGACCGTTGTCGGCGACGCGGCGAGCTTCCAGGCCCCGCTGATGGTCTGGAACGCGCCCGGCACGTATCTGCTCGTGCTGTGGCCGCATGCTACCGGGCTCTGACTTCGAACCTCGCGGCCGGGGGCGTACACTCGGAGGGTGCCTGATGACGTTTCGCCGCAGGTGGTTGGCCTCTACACGGCTGTCTCAGCCGGAGTGGCGATGGACCGGCACGAGCGGCTGCAGGTCGTTGAAGGCCTCGGCATCCCGGGCGACCGCTACGCCACGCGGCGCGGGCACTGGAGCGACCCGCGCTGGAAGGACCAGCAGTTGACGCTCGTGGAATCGGAGTTTCTCGAGCGGCTTGGGCTGGCGGCCGATGCGCTTCGGCGGAACATCGTCACACGGGGCGTGGAGCTGCCCGACCTCTACGGGCTGGATTTCACGATCGGCACGGCCACGTTGCGCGGGATGCGCGGGTGCGCGCCGTGCAAGTACATCGAAGGGCTCAACCGGCCGGGGCTCTTCCGCGAGCTGGAGGGGTACGGCGGCCTGCGTGTGGCAGTGATCGAATCGGGAACCATCGCCCTCGGCGACGAGATCCAGGTGATCGGGGTCGCGGCG
>JBGOVF010000221.1:0-4899 GCA_041477975.1 Tepidiformaceae bacterium | reverse complement strand
GGCGCACATCATCAACCGAAGGGTCGACAACGAGTACCCGAAGGACTCGGCGGCGTTCGGGCGTGCGGAGCGATTTCGAAAGCATCGGCTTCCCCCAGCTTCAGTATCGGCAGGCAGCCGCCAAAGCAGGAGGGGACCCCGGTCAAAACTTGGAACTTTGTGTGAAATGACGCGGGGAGTCACTCGAAGAGCGGCCCGCCGGGATCGAGGATTTCGCCGCTCATCGCGATAACTGCCGGCCGCTCCTCGCAGTAGCCCTCGTTCTCGCACTTGTCGAAGACGAAGGCGCGGCGGGTCTTATCGAATTCGATCTTCCATGTGCCGATGGCATGGCTCGATGTGCCCTTGTCCTGTTCCGCGGAGAGGATAGCGATCAGCGCGGCGAGTTCTTCGCGTCCCACAGGCGGCTCCAAACGAAGGATGTGAGACAAGCGTTACTCACCACCGGCCACGGTGGCAACATGCGCCGGGATCGGCTCGGGTGCGCGGCCGAGGAGGGCGTGGAAGAACGCCGTGCCCGCGGCAACGGCTACCACCAGGGCGCCCATCAGGAAGAGGGTCTGGCGCTCGCCGACGGCATCCGCGAACAGGCCGAAGGGCAGCCCCACGATCCCGTTCAGGCCCCACGCCATCATCGTCAGCGACATCACGCGGCCATAGAAGGCCGGGTCGGATTCTTCCATGACCAGCGCGTTGTTGAGGAGCTGAAAGGCGCTCGATCCGGCGCCGACGATGAGCATTGCCCCGAGCGCCTGGGTGAAGTTCACCGAGACGGCAGTGAGCATGAGCGCCAATCCAAGGAGGGCGCCGCCAACGATCATCATGCGCCAGGCGTGGCGGGAATTCGCCGCGCCTGCGATCCCCAGGGTCACCACGAGGCCCGAGATGGCGCTGACGCCGAACATCAGGCTGATGTTGTTCGGGCTGCGGTGAAGCTGGTTTTCGAGGTAGCCAGGGAGGACGACCTGGTAGGAGAAGCCGGCCATGATGACGCCCATGAACGAGAGGACGAGCAGTGCGAGGCGCGGCCGGCTCTTGATGTGGTCCCAACCCAACTTGAAGTCGCCGAAGATCGACTTGCCTCCGCCGGCGCGGGCGGTGGTGGGCGGAAGCTGAAGCAGCGTGAAGATGACGTAGGCGAACAGCCCGCCCATGAAGATGTAGGCGCCCCCGGTACCCACGAACGAGAGTGCAATGAGGCCGCCGGCCAGGAAAGGCCCCACGACGCGGGTGCCCGTCATGCCAACCTGCTGGAGGGCGATGGCGTTGCGAAGTTCGGGACCGCGCACGAGTTCGCCGATCCAGGCCTGGCGGGCGGGAGCGATGAACGCGAAGACACTGCCCATGACGAACGTAGAGGCGGCGAGGGCTGCGAGCGTGATGTGGTCGCTGACGATGAGAGCGCCGACCGCCACGAAGTTGATCGCGATGACCGTCTGGCCGATGAGGACGAGCATGCGCTTCGAGACGCGGTCCGCGATGACCCCACCGAACGGTGCGAGCACGATCGTGGAGACGCCCATGCCGAGCGCGACGAAACCGACAGCGCCGTTCTTGCCGGTGATATCGAAGGCAACGACGGACTGGACGATGCTCGACATCATGAATGCGAGGAACGCGACGGTGGTGCCGAGCCAGAGCGTCCGGTAGTTCCGATTGCCCAGCGCGAGGAAGGTGGTCTGAGCCCAGCGGGAGAACATTCAGACCATCGTACCCGAAGAGGAGACGGCACAGACCCGCACCGGGGGGCCGCCCCGCGGGCTAGACGAAGCCGCGAAGCATGATCGCCTTGCCGACGCGCTCGAGGGCGATATCGAAGGCAGCCTGGCGCGGGCGCGTGCCATCCCGCGCGGCCCTGGCCATGAGAGACGCGAAAGCCGCGACCATGCGACTCTCGAGTTCCTCGTTCACCTGCTCCAGCTCCCAGCGGAACTGTTGGATGTTCTGGGTCCATTCGAAGTACGAGACCGTCACTCCACCAGCGTTTACCAGGATATCGGGGAGGACGACGACGCCGCGGCGCGCGAGGACCTCGTCGGCGGCAGGCGTGGAGGGATGGTTCGCCGCCTCGATGACCGCGCGCGCCTTCACGAGACCGGCGTTGTCGCCGGTTAGCACCTCGCCGAGGGCGGCGGGCACCAGGTAATCGCAGTCGATCTCAAGGAGTTGCTCGTTCGTGATTGGCACGGCCCCGGGGAAGCCCGCCACGCTGTTCGCCACCCCGAACCACCTGTCGAGCTCAGCGATATTGATGCCGTCTGGTTGTGAGATACCGCCCTTCACATCGCTGACGGCCACGATCTTGAAGCCCTGTTCGGCCGCGATCCTGGCGGTCCACGACCCGACGTTGCCGTAGCCCTGGATGGCAACGCGGATCTCCGAGGGGTGTGCCTTTTCGATTGCGGCGTATTCACGCATGCAGGCGGAGACGCCGCGGCCCGTGGCCTGTTCGCGACCATAGCTGCCGCCGAGCTCCACCGGCTTGCCCGTCACGATGCCGGGGGTATAGCCGTAGCGCTGCCCGTATGCATCCATCATCCAGGCCATGGTCTGGGCGTTGGTGCCCATGTCCGGCGCCGGGATATCCCGGTTGATGCCGAGGAGCATGCCGATGTGCTGTGTATATGCGCGCGTCAAGCGGTTGAGTTCCGTTTCGCTCATGCGGTTCGGATCGCACATGACGCCGCCCTTGGCCCCGCCGAACGGGAGTTCGAGCAGGGCGCACTTGTAGGTCATGAGCATCGCGAGCGCACGCACTTCGTCGAGGTCAGCGAGGGGGTGGAAGCGGACGCCGCCCTTGTACGGGCCGCGGGCGCCGTTGTGCTGGACGCGGTAGCCCTCGAAGATGCGGAGCTTGCGGTCGTCCATGCGGACCGGGAGCTGGGCGCGCATTTCGCGCCACGACGTGCGCAGCAGGTCGACGACCTCGGAGTTGAGGTTCAACCTCGCCGCCGATTCGAACATCGACGAAAGGACCGACTCCGAAGGCGAGACTCGCGCCTCCGCCGTTGCTTGGGCTGCCTGCGCGACCGTCATTGAACACTCCTGCCCGCCTGACCGCGGACGAATTCACACTACAACAGTCGGCATCTCGCGCCAGTCTCTCCAACGAGGCAGACTTGCGCGGATGGCGCGCGTATTCGTCAGCAGGGATATCCCCGGCGGCGGCCCGGAGATTCTGGAGACGGCCGGCCACGACTTAGATACGTGGCACGGCGACATGCCGATTCCCCCCGGCGAACTGCGCGATCGGCTGCGGACCGCGGACGCGGCGCTCACGATGGTGACCGACCGGTTCGACGCCGAGCTGTTCGCCGCTGCCCCCATGTTGAAGGTCGTTTCGAACATGGCCGTGGGCTACGACAACGTCGACCCGGCGGTTGCGGCGGCTGCCGGCGTGTGGCTCACGAACACCCCCGGCGTGCTGGCCGAGACGACGGCGGACATGGCCTTTGCACTGCTGATGGCGGCGGCGCGGAACGTAGTCGCCAGCGACCGTGATACGCGGGCGGGCGGCTGGCGGGCGTGGTCGCCGACGGCGTTCCTGGGTACGGATGTGTTCGGCGCGACGCTCGGCATCATCGGGCTGGGCGAGATTGGGCAGGCGATGGCGCGACGCGCCTCGGGTTTCAGGATGCGGGTGCTCTACACGAGCCGGAGCCGGAAGCTGGAGGCCGAGCGTGAATTGGGTGCGCGGTACGTCTCGCTGGACGATCTGCTGCGCGAATCGGACTTCGTGAGCATCCACACGCCGCTCACGCCGGAGACGAGACACCTGGTTAGCGCGCGGGAGTTCGGACTGATGAAGCCGTCCGCGATCCTGGTAAACACCGCTCGCGGGCAGGTTGTGGACCAGGCGGCGCTGATAGAGGCGCTGCGGGCCGGCACCATCGCAGGCGCAGCACTGGACGTGACGGACCCTGAGCCGCTGCCGCTGGACAACCCGCTTTTCTCGTTCCCGAACGCGATTATCACGCCCCATATCGCGAGCGCGAGCCTCGCCACCCGCTCGCGGATGGGCGAGATGGCGGCGGCGAACATCATCGCCGCCCTGCGCTGCGAAGCGCCGCCGAACGCGGTGAACCGGCCGGAGCGGCCCCGAAACGGCGCGCGCGCCTGAGCCGCTCACCTACGCGGCGAAATCGTCCTTCCCTTCGACGGAAACCCACTCGGTCTCCGCGCCGGCAAGCCGGGCATTGAGGTGCGGCTGGTACGCCGGATCGCTGTGGAACGCCCGTTCGGCTTCTTTCGAGGGCCAGTCGAAGATAACCATGAGCGCCGGGGCCGGGCCAGCCCCCTCCAGGCGCTCATGGCTCGCCGTCCGCGCGAGGAAACGCCCCCCGTGCTTCGCGACCAGCGGACCGACCGCCGCGAGGTACGCAGGGATCCATGTGTCAGTTGTTGGGGTTGCGGAGATGACCGAGTAGTGAGCCATGTTCGCGATTCTCCTGGTTGGGCTGCCGCCGCGATGCGCTCGTCCGGCGAAGGGGGCCGACAGTAGCACTGCCGCGCAGTTCGGGTCAACGCGCGCAGCGCGGCGATCGGCTGGGCCTACGGGGCGGGGCCTGCTGCAGTTGGTGGAGGCCCGAAGAGCCGGTCTACCTGCGGCGGGACTAGCGCGCGTAGTATGGGCGCTCCGTGAAGCTCGCCATCGCTGCCTTGCTTTCGCTCGCCCTCCTCGCTGCGTGTGGCGACACCACGGTGCAAGCGCCCGTAGTGCCGACACCGGGGCCAGACCGGGTAGTGGGTATCGAACTGAGATGCACCCTGCAAGGCCCGCCGAACTACGATCGGGTAGACCGTTCGGGAGCTGTGTGCGTCACCAATGCCACGCCGACTGGCTCTTCCCCCGACCAAAGCGTTGCGCGCATCGGCGAGGGCACGAACCTGACCGGGCTC
>JBGOVF010000300.1:0-3922 GCA_041477975.1 Tepidiformaceae bacterium | reverse complement strand
CCCGACGGGTCATCGCCTTCGGCGTAGCACTCCACCTCAGGGTCGTCCGCGAGCCACGTCCCGGCCTCGGTCCGCTCAACGCGGAATGACGCGCCGCGGGCGAGCGGAAGCCCGGCATTGGTGACGGAGAGCGTGCTCACGACTGCAATCGTACCTCAACTGGCCGACTTGCTTTGCCGTACCACAGCCCAAGCCATCTCGGCCACCGCCGCCGGCGGCTGGCTGGCGTCGATGACGAGCCAGCGGCCCGGCGGCGCGGCGGCGGCCTGGGCGAGGTAGCTTTCGCGCACGCGCCGGTGGAACTCCAGCCCTTCGAGGCCGGTGCGGATCGCCTCAGGCTCATCGTGTTTGCGCGCGAGGCCGATCGCGGGATCGATATCGAAATAGACGACCAGGTCCGGTTCGAGGCCGCTCCGGGCGATGGCGTCTGCGGCGTGGACCTGCGCTTCGTCCAGCCGGCGGGCGTGAGCCTGGTAGGCGATGGTGCTGGGGGAAAAACGGTCGCAGATGACCGTGGCTCCGCGATCCAGGGCGGGCTGGATGACCTCGCTCACCAACTGGGCGCGGGCCACCAGATAGGCGAAGAGCTCGGCCCAGGGTGCCAGCGGCAGGTGAAGGAGTGCGCGGACCTGCTCCCCGGCCGCTGTGCCTCCGGGTTCGCGCGTGTGCAGCACGTCAACGCCAGCGGAGCGCAGCCGCTCGACCACGGCCGCCGCCGCGGTGCTCTTGCCAGAACCTTCGCCACCCTCGAAGACGACGAACCGACCTGTTTCGGATTTCGGATTTTGGATTTTGGATTCGGTCGCCACAGCTCAGCTCGCTCCGACCGGGCGGCGGCCGCCAGCAATCGGAAATTGGAAATCGAGAATCGGCGATCCGGTCATCGTTCGAAGGCCATGCCCGCGCCGAACGGCAGGATCTTCACTCGCCGCTGCGGTTCCTTGCCCGAGCTCTTGCTGTCCAGGTTGTAGCGCGTGGCGAGCTGGTGCTGGACACGGCGGACGTAGCTGTTGGCTGGCGGCAGTTCGATCGGACGGCCCTCCTGCATCACGCGGGCGATGGCGTCCTCGGTCTCCTTGAAGACGTCGACCATTGGGTCACGGCGGGGCTGGCGGGGGCCGCCGTCGCCATCGCCGCGGAACTGGAGGAGCACCTGCTCGAGCTGATAAACGGTGTTGCTCTTCACGACGTAGATGGGCAGCGAGCGCTCTTCGGCATCGCGCACGGCCTGGGGCTTGCGCCGATAGTAGCTGCGCATGGTGACCAGGGCATCGGCCTCGCGGATGTCGCTTACGAGCTCGACCGCGACCCCCGTGGTCCGCGTGGCCTGTTCGATGCGGGAGCGCGAGATACCGAACGGGAAGAGCTTGACGGTGGGACCGCTCGCGGAGCGCCGAAAGGGCGTCGCCGAGGCGGCCTCGCTTTCGAACTCGTCGCGCTCGGCGACATGCCCGCCTCGGCGGCGCTGGCCGAGCTCCCAGGGCGCGCCACGCCCGCCGGAGGATCCGCCGTAGCCGTTCTGTTGCTGCACGCCGGAAAGCTGTCTCGTACCCTCGCGGTCAGGGTCGTCGACGACTTCGATCCTGCCGGCCGCAGAGAGCTGCCGCGTCTCCGGGGGAGCGCCGAAGCCGCGCAGGAGGGCATCGACCGTATCCGCCACGTTGCCGTGGATCGCGACCCGCTGCCAGCTTTCGATCTCGACGACGACTTCGAATGTGGGGGGCGCCTTACGTTCGAGGATCGACTTCTGCGTGCCGCGGCGGCGGGCCTCTTCGTCGCCCAGGGTGACCGACTGGATGCCCCCGATGAGATCGGCGAGCGTGGGATTGAGCATCAGGTTTTCGAGTGAGGTGCCGTGGGCGGTGCCCACCAGTTGGACGCCGCGCTCGTTGATCGTGCGGGCGGCGCCGGCTTCGAGTTCGGTGCCGATCTCGTCGATGACGATGACCTCGGGCATGTGGTTTTCGACGGCCTCGATCATGACCGCGTGCTGCATCGCGGGCGTCGCCACCTGCATGCGGCGCGAGCCGCCGATCGCCGGGTGGGGCACGTCGCCGTCGCCGCCGATTTCGTTCGAGGTATCGACGATGACGACGCGCTTGTTCGCGTCATCGGCGAGGACGCGCGCGACCTCGCGCAGCATGGTCGTTTTGCCCACGCCCGGGCGGCCGAGGAGGAGGATGCTCTTGCCGCTCAGCACCAGGTCTTCGATCACGCGGATGGTGCCGTAAACGGCGCGGCCGACGCGGCAGGTGAGGCCGACGATTTTGCCCCGCCGGTTGCGGATGCAGGAGATGCGGTGGAGGGTGCGCTCGATGCCGGCGCGGTTATCGGCGCCGAAGTCGCCGATCCGTTCGATGACGAATTCGATGTCGGCTTCGGTGACTTCGTCGCGGCTGAGGATGACTTCGCGGCCCGGGTAACGGGCTTCCGGAAGGCGGCCGAGGTCCATCACCACTTCGAGAAGATCGAGGCGGCGTTCAGGCGTTTTGAGGGACTCGACCACATGCGGCGGCAGTGCTTCCAGCAACAGGTCGAGGTCATCGGTGACGATCTGGTCGTTGGGCAGGGGTGTGTTCGTAGCTGTTTGGGTCACGGTTTATTGCGGCACGGGGAACGTTTCGACCTTGGCCGCGGCCACCTCCTTCAACGGATTCACAAGCGCGAGTCTTCGCGCGCACATGAGCCGCACGCCGAGAGCGGTGTAGCCCCGGGCGACAGCGTTGTGTTCGACATCTCCCTGGTGTTCAGCGACAACGAGCGTTGGCGCTCTCTGCGCTTCCACCAGATCCAGTGTGGCATCAACCGCCCCTTCCATGCCTCCATCCACAAGTACGTGCGCCTCGCGGTCTCCGATGCCTACCCAGGCGGCGATGCTCGAATCGTCGCGTCCGAGCACGAACTCGCGGTTGCAATCGTACGAATCGAGGAACGCGCGCCAGTCCTGTTGGGTGGGCGCCTCATGGCGGCGGACGTTTTCGGGCACGGCGCGGCAGTAAAGACGGAAGACGCCGTGACGGTCGGCCCGGCCCTGGGCGCGGAACATCGATTCGCTGGAGCGGGCGGTGGCGGGCACGGCGTAGAGCCGTTCCAGGCGGTACGCGTAGAAGCCGCCTTTGCGCAGGGCGACAGCGTGCGTCGAGCCTTCGGCATAGCGCAGGTACATCGTGCGCCCGCCGCGCTGCGCCACGTCGCGGCCCGCGCATTCGAGCAGCGCGGTCACCGCTTCATCGTCCTTGGCGCGCGCGATCCGGAGCGAGACCGCTTCCCAGCCGGCGCCGCCGGCGAGTTCGCGCGCGACGAGCACCCCGCGATAGGAGAGCCCGCGCCTCAAGCCGAGCACGGCAGTGCGTGGCATCCGCGGCAGGTGGGTGAGGCCGGTCGCCGCGAGGCCGGAGGAGACGAGCAGGTTCTCGGCGCCGCGCGTGGCGATGACCTCGGTGTTGAGGCGGTGCAACTGCGGCCAGAGCGTGGCGGCGTCGATCGGGCTGAGCGGCTCGGCGCGGAGGTCGCTCATCGAGAGGCTCCGACGGGTTTGGCCATCGCGAGGAAGAGGGCGTGGAGGCGGCTGTCGCCGGTGAGCTCCGGGTGAAACGAGGTCGCGAGGAGGTTGCCCTGGCGGGCGGCGACGACGGTGCCGTCGGCGAGCGTGGCGATAGCTTCCGCGGGCGCGCGCACCTCTTCTATAAGGGGTGCACGAATGAAGACGGCGCGGAAGGGCGCGCCTTCGAGTCCGGCGACGTCCAGTTCCGCCTCGAAGCTATCGACCTGGCGGCCGAACGCGTTGCGCCGGACCGAGATGTCCATCACTTCGATTCCGGGCCGGTCCAGGCGATCGACGACTTTCGCGAGGAGAATGGCGCCGGCGCAGGTGCCCCAGACCGGGCGGCCGCTCGCGCAGAAATCGCGCAGCGGCTGCTGG
>JBGOVF010000139.1:0-6480 GCA_041477975.1 Tepidiformaceae bacterium | reverse complement strand
GGCGAGTACGTGGTGCTCACGCGCTTCACCGACGAGAAGTCGTTCGAGGCCTGGATCACGTCGGACAACTTCACGGCCGGGCATCGCGGCGAGAGCTACGCGAGTTACAAGGACAACCCATTCCTCGCGACGCACAAGCTCTACGAAGTGCTCAGCTAAGCGATGGCCGAGACGGCCACGACCTGCTGGGGCGAGACCGGCGCGCTGATGGGCGCCTACCACGACGACGAGTGGGCCGTGCCCTGCCACGATGACGCGGAGCTGTTCGAGCGGCTGATGCTCGAAGGCTTCCAGGCCGGCCTTTCGTGGGCCACGATCCTGAACAAGCGGGAGAACTTCCGGCGCGCCTTCGATGGCTGGGACGCGGAGCGCATCGCCGCCTACGGGTCCGACGACGTTGCGCGGCTGATGGCGGATGCCGGGATCATACGGAACGGGCTCAAGGTGAATGCCGCTGTGAAGAACGCGCGGGCCTACCTCGCCACGCGCGGCGAGCACGGGACGTTCGAGAGCTACATCTGGGGGTTCGTTGGCGGTTCACCGTTGCTGAAGCCGGCGCCGGCCTCGTTCGCGGAAGTGCCGGCCACCACGCCCGTCTCGGATGGGATGTCGAAGGACCTGAAGAAACGCGGGTTCACGTTCGTGGGCTCCACGATCTGCTATGCGTTCATGCAGAGCGTGGGCATGGTGAACGACCACCTTGCGTGGTGCCCGAAGGCGGCGCGGTAGTGCGGTGGGCGCTGGTGGCGGCTGCCGTCGTCGCGGCGATCGTGTGCATTGCCTGCGGCGGCGACGACGCAACAACGCCGGCGACGCCGCGGCAGGGGGTTACGGTGGCGCCCTCTCCTGCGACATTGCCGACCGCCGCCGGCGTGGCGACGAGCGCCCCGCTCGCGACTGTTCGGCCGGACGTCGCGCCGGGAGTCCCGGGGAACGACTACTCGGACACGGCGACCTGGCTGTGCCGGCCGGGCAAGGAGAACTCGCCATGCACGGCGAGTTTCGATACGACCGTGCGCACGCCTGACGGCAAGGCAACGGTCGAGACGTTCACGGCAGTTGCGAACCCGTCCATTGATTGCTTCTACGTCTACCCGACGGTGAGCACCGACCCGGGAGCGAACTCCGACATGGCGGCCGGCCTGGCGGAGGCCGCGACTGCTCGTGCTCAGGCGGCTCGTTTCGGGCAGTACTGCCGGGTCTTCGCACCCATCTACCGGCAGGCAACGACAGGTTCGATCGCGACGGGCAAGTACGCCGACCCGACCGTGCAGGCGATCGCCTATGGCGATGTGCTTGCGGCCTGGAAGCAGTACCTGGCGCAAGACAACAGGGGCCACGGCGTGGTGCTCATTGGACATTCGCAGGGGTCAAAGCACCTGGTGAAGCTCATCAAGGAAGAGATCGACCCGAAGCCGGAGGTGCGGGCGCTGGTGGTCTCGGCCATCATCCTCGGCGGTGTTGTGAGCGTGCCGGTCGGGGCCGATAAAGGCGGCGATTTCCAGAACATCGGGGCGTGCCGCAAGCCGGAGCAGACGGGCTGCGTGGTGACGTATTCGAGCTTTTCGGCCGAATCGCCGCCGCCGTTCAACAGCCTGTTCGCGCGCTCGTTCGTGCCCGGCACCGAGGCCCTTTGCGTCAATCCGGCGGCGCTGGCGGGCGGGCCGGCGAGCCCGCATCCGGACCTGCCCACCGCGGGAAACCCGGCGGCTTCGACATTGCCGACGGTGTTCGTTAGCGACCTCGGAGCGATCACCGGTGAGTGCGTGAAGAGCGGGTCGTTCAACTACCTGAAGGTGACGGCTGCGCCCGCGCTGAAGATGCCTGCGTATTACCTTGGGCCGGAGTGGGGGCTGCACCTCATCGATGCAGGGCTTACGCAGGGCGACCTTGTCGAACTCGTGGGGAAGCAGGCGGCCGCGTTCAAGGCGCGCTAACGAGAGCGGCATCACGCAACCGCGCGCGCGGCGGCGGTCACCGCGGCCGAGGCTACGACGACCACGAGCACCGGCGCCCGCAGCCACACGAGCAAGGCTGCCGCCGCGATGCCGAGAGCCCGCGAGTCCAGGACGAGCTTGCGGTCGCCGCCAAACACCTGCGTCACGATGAGCGCCGCGAGCAAAGCGGGCGCGAGCGCCGCGACGGGGCCCGCGGCTCGCTGCGGCAGTTCGCGTCCACCGATGGCGACCGGGCCGGCGGCCTTCATGAGCATCGCCGAAACACCGATGATGGTGACCGCGAGCCAGGCGTCAGTCATCGCCGCCTCCAGCCGACAAGGCAGGCCAGCGACGCCACGACGATGGGGATGCCCGGGCGGGTGAAGGGGACGAGCGCCAACGCTATCGTGCCTCCGAGGAGGGCTGCGGCGATTGCCGTGCGGCCGCGCAACTGCGGGACGACCAGCGCCAGGAAGAGTGCCGGGAACGCCGCATCGAGGCCGAGGTCCTGGGGGTCGCCGACGAAGTCGCCGCCGATGACGCCTATGACCGTGCCGAGCTGCCACGAGAGGTAGAGCGCGATGCCCGCGCCGAGAAGAGTCTGCCCATCGACGCGGCCGCCGCCCTGGTTCGCTACCGCCCAGGACTCGTCGATGATGAGCTGGGCGTGGAGGAATCGTTTCCACGGAGGGCCTTCGATGGCGGGCGCCACCGAAAGGCCGATGGGGAGGTAGCGGGAGGCCAGCAGGACGGCCGCGACGATCGCTGCTCCGGCGCCGCCGCCGTCGCGAAGGATTGCTACCGACGCGAACTGCGAGGCGCCGGTGAAGGTTGTGAGCGACATAACTACCGGCGCGACGGGCCCCCAACCGGCCGCGCGCGCCAGCACCCCGAACGAGACGCCGAAGGCGCCAACGGCCACGCAGAGGGGGAGGGCTGCGCGCATGCCGAAACGGACGCCGGAGCGGCCAGGAAGGGCGGTCACCGCGGCGAGTGGCGGCCCGGTAGGATCCATCGGATGAGTATTGCGGGTTCGAGGGCAGTGGGCAGAATGTCGGGAGACGTCGTGGTGGACTAAGCGGTTAGCTTAGTCCATGCTTAGTTCATGACCACGGTGAACACACACGAGGCGAAGACGCACCTGTCGCGGCTGCTCGCGCGGGTGGAGCAAGGCGAGGAGATCATCATCGCGCGTGACGGAAAGCCGGTTGCGCGCCTGGTACCGTGCGAGCCGAAGCGGCGGGAGCGGAAGTTCGGCACGGCGGTAGGCCGCGGAGTCATCCACCCGTCGTTCTACGACGACATGACCGAGGAAGAACTCAGCGACTGGTACGACGCGCCCCTTGGCCCGGACGTTGAGTGAACCCGCCGGGCTCCGCGGAGCCATCGTGGATTCGAACGTGATCTTGTGGTCGGGGCTGGAGCCGCGAAAGGTTTCCCGTGTTGCCCGTGCGTTCATGGAGGACCCGAGCACGACACTTCTTATCAGTGTTGTTACGCCGTGGGAACTCGCCGTGAAGATGAACTCCGGCAAGCTTGAGTTGGATGACGGCCTCGAAACGTTCCTCGAACAGCAGATGGCTGAATTGGACCTTGAGGAGCTCTTCGTGAACCGAGCCCACGCCCTCCGGACACTCGGCCTGCCTTCCGTCCACCGGGATCCGTTCGACCGGATGCTGGTGGCCCAGGCTCTGGTTGAGGGCGTGCCGGTGATCACGAACGATGCGAGATTCGATGGTTACGGGGTCACGCGGATCTGGTAGGGGTCAGACCCCCACATCCAGCGGCTCGGCCGGCAACTCGCCGCGGATGATTGGCGGGAGGAGTTCGGCCAGGCGGCTGGGGACGAAGATATCGGGCGAGGCTGCGATTTCGGCGGCGGACCACCAGCGGTAGCCCTTGATCTCCTGGACCTCGAGCTCGGTCCAGCCATCAACCACTATCTCGGAGCTATCGCAGCGGGCGAGGAAGTAGCGCTCGTGGACGTCGTACCAGGCGCCGACCATCTGGCCGGTCCAGCGGCGCGTCCAGAGAGACGGCCCGAGCGGGACGGCGAGGCCCGTCTCTTCCATGAGTTCGCGCTCGGCGGCCTGCTCGTGGGTCTCGCCGAGCTCCAGCCCGCCCCCGGGTGAGAACCAGAATGGCCGGCCGGTAACGACGTCCAGTTCCTTCACCGTGAAGAGCAGTGTGCGATCGTAGGGATCGAGAAGGAGGACGCGCGAGGTCGGTCGGACGATGGGGTTGGAAGCGGAGTCGCCGGGCGTGGACGAGGTCAGGCTTCGGCCTCAGCCGCTGCGAAGAGATCGTGGAGCGAGCAGCTGAAGCCGGGCAGGATGTCGCGGCCCTCGAGGACTCCGTCCGGCCCAACATCAAAGCGGGCGTCGAGCGTGAGCACCTGGGCGGTGTGCGTGTTGGGATAGATCACCCAGATGAGCGGGATGCCGGCTTCTCGGTAGTCCAGGAGCTTTCGCTCCAGGTCTTCGGCTTCATCACCAGGGGAGACCACCTCAGCCACCAGGTCTGGGACAACGGTTAGCCAAAGATCGTCGAGCCGCGGTAACTTTTGTCGCGATACCACCGTCAGGCCCGGCTTCCGGACAGTAGCGGCACCGAGTTGCAATCCCGTGCCAGGTGGGAAGATCCAGATACGGCTGCCACGGGCAGCCGTCCAGACGCGGTAGAAGAGTTCTCCGGCGAGCCACGATGCCAAAGCGGAGCCCGGTACCTCCACGATGCGGCCATCCACGAGTTCCGCCCCTTCGTTTTCGGGCATGTGGAGGAATCGCTCGGCAGTGATGGGCTCGGCCGAGGGCGTCGTCGTCATGCCCGACATGGTATCAGACCGGCGAAACGCGCCTACCCGTAGACCAGGGCGCGGTCGATCATCGAGCGGCTGATGACGACGCGCTGCACCTGGCTCGTGCCCTCGACGATCATGAGCTGGCGGGCGTCGCGGTAGTGGCGCTCGAGCGGGTGGTCCTTCATATAGCCCTGCGCGCCCAGCACCTGGAGGGCATCGAAGGCGACCTTGTTCGCCATTTCCGTCGCGAACGCCTTGGCGATGGAGAGGTGGTGCGCGTATTCGCGCGTGAACTTGCCCTGGTCGACAAGCCAGGCAGCTTTGTAGACCAGGTTGCGCGCGGCTTCAATCTGAATCGCCATGTCCGCGAACATGAACTGGATCGCTTCGAAATCGATGACCGAGCTGCCGAAGGCCTTGCGTTCGCGAGCCCATTCGAGCGCGTACGAGGCGGCTCCTTCGGCCAGACCAACGCCGCGTGCGCCGACTGTGGGCCGCATGCTGTTCAAGGTGAGCATAGCGTGGTTGAAGCCGTTGCCTTCGGCCAGCCCGAGCAAGTTTTCGGCCGGCACGCGCACATCGGAGAAGCTGAAGTGTGCCGTCGGGATGCTGCGTACGCCCATCTTGTCGTCGGTGCGGTCGATGACGACGCCGGGCGCGTGCGCATCGACGACGAAGGCGCTGATGCCTTTCGCGCCCGGGCCACCGGTGCGCGCGAAGACGGTCAACTGATCGGCGACGGTACCGCCGGAGATGTAGACCTTGTTGCCGTTGAGGATGTAGTCGTCGCCGTCGCGGGTGGCGCGGGTTTCGAGCGCGGCAGCATCGGAGCCGTGGTCTGGTTCGGTGAGGCAGAAAGCGGCCTTGGTGTCGCCTTGCGCGAGGGCGGGGAGCCACTTCTGCTGCTGCTCCTTCGTGCCACCGAAGACGATGGGCCGCGTGGGCAGGCCGCTGAGGACGAGCATGAGGCCGGCGCCGCATTCGTATTTAGCGACCTCTTCGATCGCGAGGCAGATGGGGAGGATGCCGTTGCCGGTGCCGCCCATCTCCTCCGGGATGGCCATGCCGAGGAGCCCGGCGGCCTTGAACGCCTGGAAGATGTCGTGCGGGTACTCGCCGGTTTCGTCCAGCTCCTTGGCGCGGGGCGCGACCACCTCGCGGGCGATGCGCCGGGCGGTGTCCTTGATCAATCGATGCTCTTCGGAAAGTTCGAACTCCACGCTGGCGGCTCCGGGCGAATGTGCCGGGGTAGTGTAGGAGAGCGAAGAGCGAAGAGCGAAGAGCGGTTACATCCCGTGGCGGGGACAATCTCGTAGTCTAGATACGCCCTCGAGGCGGAGGCCGGACATCAGCATCTTCGAAACAGCTTCGCCAGGTCCCAGCGCGGCGGCCTTTCCGGCGCACGGAGACGAGATCCTTATCGCGGCCGTGCGCGGAGGGGACGAATCAGCGCTGCTCGCCCTGTACGACCGCCACCACCCGATCCTCCTCTCGCTCGCGCTCCGCATTCTCGGCGAGCGCGAAACCGCCGAGGAGGTGCTCCAGGACGCTTTCCTCAATGTCTGGCGCGGGAGCGCGATGTACGACCACAAGCGCGGGACGGTCGTAGCCTGGCTTTTCGGCATCGTCCGCCACCGCTGCATCGATGAGATGCGCTCCCACCGCCACAAGGCCCGGCTGCGCGAAGCGACCGAGCTGACCGAGCGCATGGGGCGCTCGGATGGTCGCGACCTCGCCGAAGAG
>JBGOVF010000427.1:0-3133 GCA_041477975.1 Tepidiformaceae bacterium | reverse complement strand
CGTTGCCGTGGACGCCGCCCAGCACCATGAGGGTTTTGCCCGCGAGGCCGCTGTGGGCGACCACGGCGCGCGTTTGCCAGGGCGTGCCTTCGAGCAGCATTCGTTCGCTCGTCCCGGCGGCGGGCACCGGCCGCGGCGTTGGCGTTGGCGACGGAGGGGTTGATGGATCGGCGGCGAGGCCGGGCACGACGACCGTCGCGACCGGCGTGCCGCTGACGCCCGAGGCCAGCGCCGAGTATTTCTTCGGCCCGCCACAGCCCACCAACAGCGCGCCCAGGCCTGCCGTGCTGAGGCCCAGGAACGCCCGGCGGGAGCGCAGCCGGTTCGTGTCCGTCATCGCCCGGAGCGCAGACGGGCGGAGAGATTAGTCCGGACCTTTCCGGCGGCCACCATCCTCAACCCCATTTCCCGCGCTCCTCGTCCACTAAGCTTACTGAGTTGAGAGAACCGCAGGGTGGTATTCGGCGCGCCACGTTCGCCGCGCGGGACCACACTATCGAAGGGTCGTGCCCCGTTGGGCTGCGAACCTGCGAGTGAGGTTCGGTGGGATCGTAAGCCACAAAGAGGCGACCATCGGCCCTCGATCCAGGAACCGCATTGGCACCCCAGGCCATCCGGGAGGAGGGGCCCATGAGTTTCGACGCACTCGTTATCGCCGCCCACCCCGACGACGCGGAGGCCCAGATGGGCGGCGTGCTCGCGAAGCTGAGCGACCGCGGCCAGAGAGTGCTGCTCGTGGACCTGTCGGATGGCGAGCCGACCGACTTCGGCGCCCGTGGTGAGCGCGCGGAGCAGGCGGCAACCGCCGCCCGACTCCTCGGTGTCGAGCGGACCTGCCTGGCTATGCAAGATCGCCTCGTCGCGGATTCGCAGGTGGCTCGCCTCGAAGTGGCGGCGCTCATCCGCGAGCATCGGCCGCGCTGGGTATACGGCACCGGGGAAGCGTGTGTGCACCCGGATCACGTGGCTGCCGCGGGCATAGTGCGGGCGGCGGTGTTCCTGGCTCGGCTCCAGAACTGGGATCTGGTGCCTGGTGGGCATCGGTTGGCGGGCCAGGACCCATGGAAAATCGATCGCCTCTTCTTCCCTCACTGCAAGATGGAGCCGGGTTGGGCCGATGCCGCATTCGCGGTTGACGTGTCCGAGGTCTACGACCGCAAGCGGGCGGCCCTTGCGGCGTACGGCTCGATCTTCACTGCCGACGACGGGTTGCTCGCGCTTTACGAAGCCGAGGACCAGTACTTTGGCCGCCTCACCGGGGTGGCGTACGCCGAGATCTTTAAGGCGGCGTCGCTGCTGCTCGTTGATGATCCAACGGTCTTCCTCCCGGCGATCCACGGCTGAAGGCGCCTGGTGCCAACCACGCGGTTCTGCTCGTTCCCAACCCGGCATTGCAACCGCCGGAAGAACCCGGGCGCGACAGTCCCCGGCGGTTAGTTGCGAACCACGCCCATTCGACCCCCAGACGGCTGTGTCCCGGCACAAGGCGCGGGGACGACATAGTCCGGGCAGCCCGGTTCAGATGGCAAACCGCTCACCCATCCTCGCATTTGTTCGTGGCACAATGGTTCGTACCGCCGCTCGCGCGCTTGCCCGAAAACCGGCCCTTCGGATACACGATGACGATCCAGGTCACGCTCATCTCGCACAGCCCCGAACCGATGCGGTCGCTCTACATGGCCTACCGCACGTGCTACAGCCAGCTCACGCCGAAGCAGATCCTCACCCGCATCGACGACGACCGCATCACGGATGCCCAGATGCGCCAGTTCATCGAAGAGCGCCTGAAGACCGGCCACGCCAGCCCGCTCGAGCAGATCTCGTTCGAATTCGGCATCTCCGGCGTGTCGCGGGCGTTCAGCCACCAGTTCGTGCGCCACCGTGTCGGCATCTCGTTCGAACAGCAGAGCCAGCGCTACGTTACCTATAAGGACGGCGAGTTTCCGTACACGGTGCCCGAAACCGTGCGAAAGGCCGGGATGCAGGACCGGATGGACGACCTCTTCGGGCAGGTCGCGAAGCTTTACGACGAGATGGTGGCGGCCGGCGTACCCGCCGAGGACGCCCGCTTCCTCTTGCCCAACGCGACGAACACGAACTTCAAGATCACGGTCAACTTCCAGGCCCTCCTGCACATCTGCGACCTGCGCCTCTGCACACGGGCGCAGTGGGAGTTCCGCAAGGTGGCGGCGCTCATGCGCTCGGAGGTCATGAAGGTGGTGCCGGAACTTGGCCGCTACCTGCAGCCGAAGTGCGGCGAGCTGCGCATGGGCTACTGCGACGAATCGGAGAAGGACTGGGAGGCCTGCCCCATCGGCCGCGTGCGGCCGCACAAGGACGTCCTTTTCCGCATCTACGATTCCTATCGCAAGGGCGAGCTGCAGCCCCTGCGCGAACAGGACTGGGACGCGATCGAAGAAAAAGAGAGCGCCGCCGCGGCCGAGCCGTATTGAGCGAAGAGCAGAGAGCGCAGAGCGAAGAGGAGAGAGCGCAGAGCGGAGCGCCCCGGACCAGCGAACCGGAGAGCCGGGTCCCGGTTCTTCCCGTGCCGCGCCACTACCTCCCGTGGATCCTCGGGGCTCTTTCCATCCTGCTCATTGCCTCGGGACTGCTGTTCGACGAGCGTGGCGCCACCCTGCTCGGCGCTATTGGGCTGTTCGCAACGGTCGTCGCGTTCCCGCTGGCGCGCCTTCTACTCGGCCGCGGCGAACCGGACGATCGTTAGCGGCAGGTCAGCCTCTCGCAGGTGCGCGCTCAAGAATCGCCAGCAGATCCCCCGCGATCCGGCGGTGATACGGCTCGCGGCGGTGAACGCTATCGCTGTCCAACCCCTCGACGTCGCCCATCGCCGCCAGGGTCGCTTCGCGGTCGTACCACTGGAGGTGCCGCTCCTTCACCCGGGCCTCCATCACCCGGGTGAAGCCGTCGATCTCCTCGTTGATGCCCGGCGAAGCCTCCAACAGCGGTCCGCGTAAGAGCGTCGCGCCCGTGATCACTACCTCCGCAGCCTCCTCGCGGGCTACCCGGTCGATGATGCGAAGCCAGTCCCGCTCCGACTCCTCCCGGGTTGAGTGAGCGGCAACGCCGATGAGTTTGCGGGTGGCGAACCGCACGGACCGTGTGGCCGATGCGG
>JBGOVF010000207.1:0-5148 GCA_041477975.1 Tepidiformaceae bacterium | reverse complement strand
GGATGCCAAAGAGGGCTGCGAGCATCAGGACGCCGCGATTTCGGCTGGACCCCGAGGTAACTGCAGTGATTGTTCGTGCCACGGTGGTACTCCTCCCATAGCAATATCGGCTGGCATTCCCCGGCCCTACAGGCCCGGAATCCCTTAAGGCGAGAATCCGGGCCAACACCTTGTCGCTGGCTCGTGCGAGCCGGCCCAAGGTGGGCCCGGATTCGTATTGGTGGCAGGCGCCGGCCTTACTTGATCAGCGCGATGTGGGTTTGTTCGGCGATCGACTGGAACGCGGCATCCAGATCCGCCGGGGTTGGGGCTTTGTAGTACGTTCCCCCACCGGCCGTTGCGACGTCGACGAGGATGCAGTCGAGCACACCGGATCCGAGGCCGATGGTGTACACCGTGATCTTGGCGGCCTTGGCGACTGCAGCCTGGTTGACGGCAGCGGAGGTTGAGGCGTTCGAAGCGTATGGGCACGATGTCGGGTCGGAGGTGGAGCCAGTCGTGCAACTGGCGGCGTCGTACCCGTTCGTGCAGTATTTGTTGGGAATACCGTCAGTCAGCACGACAAGGACGCGCACTGCGTTCGCACGCTTCCCGGCGCCGTCGAGAATCGCCCTGCCCCTGCCGATCCCGTGAGCGATGTTCGTCGAACCGCCCGGATAGAGGATGCCATCGAGCGACGAGTTGAGACTCGCGAAGTTGCTACTCAGGTTGGACACGATTGAGCCCGTCGTCGAGAAGTCAGCGAAGCCGATCTTGTCGTAGTTGCTGTTGAAGAGCGTGATGAAATACTTGGCGTTGTCGACGGCGTCATCGAATGGGTGTGTCGGCCCATTTGTACTGGATGTGGGATTGAACTTGCTCGTCGCCTGGCAATAAGTCCCGTTCGGGCCATCGTAACGGTTCGCCCAGATCTCGGCGCCAACGGCGTGGGGGGCCTGCACCGTGGCCACGCCGAGCTTGTTGTTCGTCCTGGCGCGAGTGACGGTCAACTGGTTCAAGGCCACATTGACGGCGGTAATCTGGAACAGCTCGTAGCCGTTGTTGTTCGAGTTCGCTATCAGGATCATTCCGGCCCGCACGCTGCTGGGGACGCGCTGCCAGTAGGGTGTCGTACTGTTCCACTGCGTCCCAAAGTTCGTGTTGTTGTTCGCGGCGACCGCGCTGGTGAAAATCCGGACGTCGTTGAGCTGGATGACGATGCTGGCTGCGGTCGAGGCGGGTATGCCCTGGACGCCCGCGGTGGCGAGGTCGCCATCAGCCAGTACGGGGAAGGAAAAGCCGCCCGTCGGAGTTGCCCGGCCGGGGCTCATGAGTGCGCTGCCCGTTTCCACAGACGGGAAGCTGGGCAAGGCCGGGTGGTTGCACATCGAGCCGGAGATGTCGAGCACAACGGCGATATCGAGCACCTGGCTCGCCGCGTCGCCATCGGCGGAAACGTGCCAGTGGTCCTCTCCGAAGAACTTGGCGAACCAGGTGGAGACATCGGCCTCACCGTGGATGGAGATGGCCTTGTTTCCGGGCGGGTACGTCACGGCGAAGCCAACGTTGTAGCCCTGGCTCTGGATGAATCCGCTGTTGTCGAGCCAGTATTCGTTGGCCTTGTTGGTGGCGGCAACCTGATCGGGCATGCTCTGGGCGGCGGCGAGCGCCGCGGCGTCGACGCCGGCCTGCATGGATGTGCGCGCCCAGACGTAGCGGCCGACGTCGATGCTGAAAGCCATGAAGCCGATCAGGACCATGATAAAGAGCATGAACAGCGGGAGGACCTGACCGCGTTCGGAGCGGGGGAAGATTCGCGAGATCGTTCGCAGCATCACTCGCCTCCTTTGGGAATGGGTGGAAGGTCGGCTCATTCCAGGCGCATCGATGAGTGCGCAGAAATCGTGGGCGTGGCGAGCGTGCCGCCCGATACGAGGTTCAAGATTGCGCCAATCGGCGTGACGTATTGGAAGTTGTACGACAGGTCGATCACTACTGCGGTGCCGCGAGCCCCTTGAACGTTTTGGGGCGTGGGAGAGAAGGACAGCTTGGTGGGGTCGAGGGAGCAGTTCGCCGGATAGCTGGTGCAGAAGCTGTCGTAGACTCGCGTTTGAATGGTAGCGAGGTCGCTTTGGACGGCCGCGACCCTGGCACCTTCACGGGCGGCATTGGTAATGATCAACCACGTGTAGAACCCACGGCCGAAATCGACCATCGCGAAGAGCATCAAGAGGAAGACCGGCAGGATCAACGTAAATTCGACGAGGCTCTGCCCGGCTTCGGTCTCCCGGAAACGACCAAACCGCGGAATGAACCGCGGACGAAGGATCCGGCGCTGGCGGCTGGTTTCAGTACTCATGAATCCGTCCTGTTGACTGGGCGGCGATGGGGTTGGGGACAGCAAAGGGTGGGAGACTCGCGTCGCCCACCCCATGTTGTCGTTGCGCTGTTGACCTAGAGCTTGGCGGTGATGGAGCCGAGCGTGGTCGCGATGCCGCCGCCGAGGGCGGTGAGGGCGACGATGCAGGCGACGGCGATGAGGGCGAGGATCAGGCCGTATTCGGCGAGACCCTGGCCTTCTTCGGCCTGGTGCTTGGCGATCTTCTCGATTGCCCAATTCTTGATCTTCGACATGTGGTTCTCCTACCTCTTTCCTGTTGTCCGGGATTACCCGGGAGTTCGCCGCCGCGGCTTGTGACCTTCCTCCCCGGTTCCGTTGTGCCGGCTGCGGTCCCCGGTTCCCGGGATGGCCTCCGCGTGCGCTGGCACTGAAGAACTGGACTTGGCCGCTAGAGCTACTAGGACATTCGGCCTGGACTGGCGGTGCTAAAGCCGTGTCACCAGATATTCACGTGGTTATTCGACAGGATCGAAAAGGGGCTGCCTGGCAGCAGCCCCTTTTTCTGTGACGTCCCTTGCCGGCTTAGAGCTTGGCGGTGACGTCGCCGAGGGCGCCGGCGATGCCGCCGCCGAGGGCGGTAAGGGCGACGATGCAGGCGACGGCGATGAGGGCGAGGATCAGGCCGTATTCGGCGAGACCCTGGCCTTCTTCGGCCTGGTGCTTGGCGATCTTTTCGATTGCCCAATTCTTGATCTTCGACATGTTGGTTCTCCTACCTCTTCCTGGTTTGCGGTTTGCCGCGTCCTCACTGAGCGGCGGCGTCTACGCTGTTCTGGTGACCGGCCGAAGCCCCGTTGCCGGGATGGCCTCCGTTCGGCCGGCCGTTCAGACGACGTGCGCCGCGAGTGGGTTACTTGCACATTCGACTGGAGACTATTGGGGGAAAGAGGCGTCACCGGGTGTTCACGCTGTTGACCCTGTTTCGCCAACGTGAAGGCCTGGCCGCCCGGCTTGCCTTCTTCGGTCTGGCGCTGTCCAAAGCGGCGGCGTTGTCGATGATCAACGCGACGGTCCCTCAAGGACGACGAGATCGATAACGTCCGGAGTCTCTCCGTTGTTAGCATCAGCCTCACCCGCAGTCGGACGGATCTCCAGTCCGTGGCGACGACGCCTCGGAATGGTCCAGGACGCGGCCCTCGTAGTCGTGGCCGGGCTATTCGTATACGCGCACGCAACGCGGCTGATTGTCCACGGCGAACTGACGAGCCTCATCTTCGCGATCGAGCAATCCATGCTTGTCGTGATGTTCCTGGTCCGGCGGCGGAGCCAGGCCACTTCGCCGCGCGTCAGCGATTGGATCGTGGCGAGCATCGGCGGTTGGCTGCCGCTGGCTCTGCGGCCACACGCGACCGACATGGGATCGCTTGCGGTGGCAGGGGTTGGTCTGCAGATGGTCGGCGCGTGCATGACGCTCGTTGGGTACCGCTACCTCGGTCGGAGCTTCGGGGTTGTGGCAGCGAACCGCGGTTTGAAGATCGCAGGTCCGTACCGGCTTGTCCGCCATCCCATATACGCAACACACATGGTGACGACAGGCGGATTCCTGGCGGCGAACCTTTCGCCGCTGAACGTCGGGCTGGTGGCGGTGATCACCCTCGCGCAGTTAGCACGCATTAACAGCGAGGAGCGGCTGTTGACGGAGACGGCGGACTACGCGAGTTACCGCACCCAGGTGCGGTGGAAGCTCTTGCCCGGTGTGTTCTAGGCGCGGAGAAGCGGTGCTGTTGGGCGAACCCGGCGCGCCGAATATTCCAACATCAGTTCTCGGGGGCAGAGCATGAGTATCACCCAACAGGTTCGGCCACTGGTCTCGTTTCGGGGTCTCTACGAGGCGGCGGCATTTCTCTCGCCGATCGCGCTCTTCGCGTTGCTCGCGACCATTCGGATTGCGATCTTCGTCGATACGCACAGTCCCGTGGCGATTCTGAACGCCGTGGCCCTTACGGTGTTAACGATGATGTTCGTCTTCCGCCGCCCGGCGAAGGACGTCGACCGGTCGGTCACCTCGTTGCTGGCGGCCCTGCTTGGCAACTTCCTCCCGTTCGCGTTCATTCTGCGTGACCCTAACGACTGGGCCGGCCACGTTCCCGCCGGCATCGAAATGGTCACGATCGCACTTGCAATTTGGACGGTGTTGAGCCTCAGGACCAGCATGGGCATCACTCCGGCTAACCGCGGCGTGAAGACAGGCGGACCGTACCGGTTCATCCGGCACCCGCTTTACACGCTCGTCATCATCTCGCAGATCGGACTCCTGCTGGAGTACCCGTCTTTGACCAACTGCGTCATCCTTGCCATGGCAGTGGTCTTCAAAAGCGTCATGATCCAGAAGGAAGAGCGCGTGCTCCGCAACGACCCTGCCTACGTCGCCTACTCGCAGCGCGTTCGCTATCGCGTGATTCCACGCATCGTCTAGGTTCGTTTAGGGCACGAGCAGGAGCTCTTTGATGGCCGGGAGGGCGACGCCGGCCGGGGCGCGGATGATGATGTCCGCGATATCCGACAGGGCCGTTTCTTCCGGGTTGATTTCGATGAGCGGGGCGCCGCGGCGCTTGGCCATCACCGGGAAATCGGCAGCGGGATAGACGACCGCGGAGGTGCCGATCACCAGGAACAAGTCGGCGAGGGCGGCCTGGCGGTAGCACTCTTCAAGTGCGTCGTGGGGGATAGGCTCGCCGAACATCACCGTGTCGTTCTTGAGGACGCCGCCGCATTCGGGGCATAGGGGCGGGAGGCGATCGAGCGAGATGGCTTCGAGGCGGTCGCGG
>JBGOVF010000261.1:0-4283 GCA_041477975.1 Tepidiformaceae bacterium | reverse complement strand
CCCGGGACTAACGGTGCCGAAAAATGGACGGCGAGCGCGCAGCGCCCAGGTCGCCGGAATCTCGGCGTCCAGTCCGTACTCCATCCCCGCGAGCGCCGCTGCCTCGGGCGTGTCAACGGGGACGGTGACGGGCCAGGTGATGCGCCCATCGATGACCCTGGAGATGCTTGTGAGGTCGGCATGGACAAGCGCGTTGGCCTGTTCCGCCAGCTCATTGAGCACGGCATCGACATCAAAGGCTGAGCGGCTGATCGTCTGGAGGACGGCAGCGACGGCGGTCTGGCGTTCCAGGGCTTCGCTGACTTCGCGGTTGCTTTGCTGCAGCTCGTTGAAGAGGCGCGCGTTCTCGCGCTCCAGTTCGGCTACGCGGGCCTCCAGCTCTTGCGTTTTGCTCACGCCTCCACCGCCCCGGGGACGTATTCGGCCGGCAGCGTGACCGTGAACGTGGAGCCGGCCCCCGGCTCGCTCGCTACGCTGATGTCGCCCCCCATCAAGCGGCAGAAGTGGCGCGAGATCGCAAGGCCAAGACCCGTGCCGCCGTACTTCCTGGCGGTCTCCGCCTCCGCCTGGGTGAACGATTGGAACAGCCGCGCTATCTGTTCCGCCGTCATGCCGATACCGGTATCGCGCACAGTGAAGAGGACTGAGGACTGAGGACTGAGGACTGAGGAAACGGAGAGCGTGATCGTGCCGCCTTCCGTGAACTTGGCGGCGTTCGAAACCAGGTTGAAGAGCGCCTGGCGGACGCGCACCGGGTCGGCGGTCATCTCGCCGATGTCCGGGTGGCAATCTATCGCGAGCGTGTTGCCATTCCTGTCCGCCAGCGGTTGGGCGATGGCTTCCACTTCGCGAATCATCCGGGCGATATCAAACGGTTCGACGTTCAGCGTCATCTTGCCGGCCTCGATCTTTGAAAGGTCGAGGATATCGTTGATGAGCGTGAGCTGGTGGCGGGCGGCGGAGTGGATTTTGCCCAGGTCGGAGACGAACGATTCGGTGCCTGCGTCCTCCGCCTCCTCCTGGAGGAGCTCCGCGTAACCGATGATGGCGTTCAGCGGCGTCCGCAGTTCGTGGCTCATGTTCGCCAGGAACTCCGACTTATGGCGGGAGGCGACTTCGAGCTGGTCGTTGGCTTCTTCCAGCTCGGCCGATTTCGCCTGGATCTCGTTGAAGAGGCGAGCATTCTCGATGGCGATGACGGCCTGGTCCGCGAATGTCTCGACGAGCGCCACATCGGAATCGCTGAAAGGGCGATTTTCTATGGTCCGCGATGCGAGGATCACGCCCATTGGACCACGGTCGCCCATGAGCGGAACGCCCATGACTGTCATCAGACGGTCACCGTCGCGTGGCAGCTCGACCCCTCTCACGAGGTCCGGAAATTCCCGCAGAAACTCCGTGCGCAGGCCGTGATAGTTAATTGTCCGCCCCTCGATCACGGCTCGGCCGCTCACCGTTCCTCGGGATAATCGCGTTTGGACCAGGAATTGCACTTCCGGATTGCTGTCTGTCGCAAGAATCTCGATGTTATCGGCGTTGATGAGAAAGACGCCGACGGTTCCCGCCAGGCAGAGACGCTTCACAGCCTCAGCGATTGCCTCCCCCACCGGCCGAAGGTCGGCCGGGGACTTGCTGACAATTTGGAGGACATCTCCGGTCGCCTTCTCACGCTCCAACGCCTCCGTAACCTCGCGGTTGCGCTCCTGGAGTTCGTTGAGCAGGCGGGCATTCTGGATGGCGATGGCGGACTGGTCCGCGAAGGCCTGGACGGCGGCGATTTCCTTCTCCGTGAACGGCTCGGTCCGCCCGTCTCGGATAAGCAGAATCAAGCCCAGGGCCTGTTCATCGCGAAAGATCGGGACGTTGACCGCGCTGAATTCCTCGGAGATTTTCTCTCTGTCCGGGATGTCCGGATACTGCGCGCGGAAGTCTTCTGTCTTGCCAGAGAATGAGACCACGCGGCGTTCGAGTCGGGCGACACCACCGGGTGTGCTGCGGTCATCCGCCCGGCGTGGGAAGCGGCCATCGCCAGTCGTCCGGGCCCAGTTGTAGGTGGCAACGTCCGCGAAGTCGCCTTCGAAGTACGTGAACAGGCCGCGATCCGAACCGGTGAAGCGGGCCGCCTTTTCGATCACGAACGTGAGTGCGGACTTCAGTTCCGTTGCAAGGTCGCTGACGACGGCAAGTACTTCCGCGGAGGCCGACAGTTGTTCGTTCGCCGAGGTCACCTCGCGGTTGCGCTCCTGCAGCTCGTTGAAGAGGCGGGCGTTCTCGATGGCGATGACAGCCTGGTCGGCGAAGGTTTGGGCGATGGCAATCTCGCGCTCGGTGAATGCTTCCATGCGATGGCGGCCGAGAAGGAACGCGCCCGGAATGTCTCCTGCCCTGAGCAACGGCACCGCCAACAAGGTCGAGACGGGCGGGGGAGTCATGGCTGCATAAAGTTGGCGGTATTCCTCCGAAGTGCCCATGAACGTGGCGGGACGGCCCGATCGCTGGGGCACGGACCATAGAGTGTCGGGCAACTCGCCCGCCGGCACCTCAATGCGAACTGGCATGTCGGCTGGGTATCCCCAGTTCTCCGGGTTGTGAAAGTAGCGCGCGCGGAGCAAGGTACCTTCTCGCTCGGCAACCGTGAAACTAATCCCCCCCGAATCGGCGCGCAGGATGCGGGCCGCGGTGTGGAGCACGGAGTTCATTGCGCGGCCCAGTTCCCCGGTACCCTCGCCGATGACGCGTAACACCTGAGCGGCGCCTGTCTGCACCTCCAGCGCCTCGGTCACTTCGCGGTTGCGCTCCTGGAGTTCGTTGAACAGCCGCGCGTTTTCGATGGCGATGACAGCCTGGTCGGCGAAGGTTTCGAGGAGTGCGATCTGCTTTTCCGTGAAGGGCTTCTGCTCCCGGCGACGGACGATGATGGCGCCGATGGATTGTCCCTCGCGCAGGAGCGGAACGGAGCATGTCGCGCCCACCCCTCGCAAGCGGGCGAATTGAGCGGCAGACGGGTACTCTTTTTCGTAGTTCTCCGGCGGGCCCCAAACGGGCACCGTCGTACGTGTCTCGAGCGCGCGCCAAACCACGTTGCCGGGATCGGGTAAGAACCCCTCAGGGGACATGGGTGGCAGAAAGAGGAACTCCGCTCCACGCTTGGCCTCCCCGATGCGCCGCAGCCGACCCTCGTTGAACAGGAACGTGAGGGCGTCGTCGGCGTCGCACAGCGCCACAGCCTTCTCGGCTATCGCCTGGAAGACCGGCTCCACGGCGCTCGGCGACTCGCTGACAATGTGCAGCACCTCCGCATTCGCCGTGAGTTGCTCCACCGCCTCCTGCTGCTCACGGGACAGCCGCGCGTTCTCGCGCTCAAGCTCCGCCACGCGCGCCTGCAGCTCCTCGTTCGTGGACGGCGCCCCGGCCATGCTGCCCCCTCGGCGATCCCCGCCGTTGCGCGGAATCCTACTCCGCTGTTGACCAATCGCGAGAGAGGCAGTTCACAGTCGCCGGAGCTACCATTCCGCTGTGCGAACCGTCCTCCTCGATGTCGATGGCACGCTGCTCGATACGCGGGAGTTCATCCTCGCCGCCTTCGAGCACACGGCGCGGGAGCATGGGTTCGCCCTCCCGGCGCGGGAGGCGGTGACGGCGCAGATCGGTATGCCGCTGGAACAGATCTACGCGCGTATGACCGGGCGCGGGGTCGCAGCGCTCATCGAGACGCACCGTTCGTTCCAGGAGAACAACCTGCACCTCGCAGCCACCTTCCCGGGCGCCGTCGAGGCGCTCGCAGCCCTGCGCGATGCCGGCCTCGCCCTTGCCGCGGTCACCAGCCGCTCCCGGCGCACCTCGCTGGTAACACTCGAACTCGCCGGCCTGCGGCCGTTCTTCGGCGCCGTCGTGTCCGCGGAGGATTGCGCAACGTTGAAGCCCGACCCCGCGCCCCTGCGCATGGCCCTCGACCTCCTCGGCCGCGACGCCGGAGGGGCCGCAATGGTCGGCGATACGCCCCACGACATCGAAGCCGGGCGGGCGCTGGGCATGCTCACGGTCGCCGCCACCTACGGTTTCTTCGGCCCGGCGATCGCCGATCACGCGCCCGACCACCTCATCGCCACCATCAGCGAACTGCCCGCCGTGCTCGCCAACAGCGAATAGCCAACGGCCGACGGCTATTGGCGGTACAATCCGCCGCGCAAACTCTCACGTTCACGTTAGGAGAACCCCATGGGAAAGCTTGATGGCAAGGTCGTCATCGTCAGCGGCGCCAGCCGCGGCATCGGCGCTGAAAT
>JBGOVF010000058.1:0-9424 GCA_041477975.1 Tepidiformaceae bacterium | reverse complement strand
GCGTGGTTCAAGGATGGCGACTTCAACCGCATGCACCAGGCTCTCTTTCCCGGATGGAGCCGCGTCTACGCCAAAGTCCTCGAACCCGGGACCGTCCGGCCCGGCGACCCCATCGAACTCGTTCCAGCCGCCGCGACGGTCTGAGTTCGGGACGATGCCACTCGATAGCTACGACCGCAAGATCAGCTCCGAGGAATCGCGCGATTGCTACGTCCTCGTCGAGAAGAGCCGCCTGGCGTTCTTTCCGCCCGTCGATCAGCAGTTCCACTTGAAGTACGGCGGCAAGCAACGCGCAGCAGCCGTCGAAGCCCGGCGGCTGCGCCTGCCGCGGGCCGGAGAAGCCCCACGAACACTACTTCATCAGGATCGACGGCCTTCGCAAGGCCTCGACCTTGCGGATCACGCGGGGCAGCGGGGGCTACCGGCTCGAACCGGCCTGACTCAGCCCAAAGGACAATTCACACAGCCGCGGCCATGGGGTAGCCTTGGCTGACTACCGGGGGTCCCCGTTGACACGCTGAATAGGGCGCTGCGCGAAACCGGCCATCTGCCGCACGAACGGCGGGTGAGCCGCGCCCTGGTGTGACCTCCTCCTCCCGCTGCACACCCCTCCGCAACGCCCCGGGCCGCCTCTCCTCCTTCGCGGGAGTGTTCCTTGCCTGGCGGTAGTTATGTTGGTTGTCGATGGCATCGAGAAGGAACTGGGCGGGCGGCGCGTGCTCGGCGGCGTCTCCTTCACCGTCTCCCCGGGCGCGCCACTGGGCGTCGTGGGGCCGAACGGGAGCGGCAAGAGCACGCTCCTCCGCATCCTCCAGGGCGAACTTGGCCCGGATGCCGGGCGCGTCTCGATGCTCGACAGCGCGCGCGTTGGCTACCTCTCCCAGGGCTACGCCGGCCACGAAGCCGAACCCGTGAGCGCCGCCTTCCCCCGCGCGTTCGCGGCCGACCTTGCCGCGGACCGGCTCTCCGCACTCGCGGCCGCAATCACAGCGGCTGAAGCTTGGGAAGTCCACGCCCTCGCGCGCGAATACGACGACCTCCTGCTGCGCATTTCCACTGGCTCGGCAGTGCTCGCTCTCGAGGAAGCCCGCAACGCACTCGGCCTCCGCGACCTGACGCCCGAAACCCCGGTCGGCCGGCTTTCCGGCGGCGAACTCACGAAGCTCGGGCTCCTCGACCTTGTCGCCTCGGAACCGGATGTCCTGCTCCTCGACGAACCCACAAACCACCTCGACCTCGCCGGTCTCGACTGGGTTGAAAGCGCGATTCACCGGTTCCCGGGCGTTGTGGTCGTCGTCTCCCACGACCGCGTCTTCCTCGACCGCTGCGCCGGCCAGGTGCTGGAACTCGACACCACCGGGAAGTGGGAGCTGTTCAGCGGCAACTACGGCGCCCTCCTCGCTGAGAAGCAGCGCCGTGAAGAAGACCAGCTGGATCGGTACGAACGGCAGCAGCGCGAACAGGCGCAGCTCAAGCAGGCAATCCACAAGATTGAAACGCGCGCCCGCGGCATCGAGAACCGCACGATCGACTTCGCAAAGCGCAAGAAAGCGCTCAAGATCGCCCGTCGCGCCACCACGCTGAAGGCTCGCATCAATCGGCAGATGGAGTCGAGCGAGCACGTCGATCGGCCGGCCAAGCGGATGCACGGCTTCTACGGCGAATTCGCCGCTGCGGAGGGTGGCGCCAGCCGGCTCCTGACGGCCGAGGACGTGGCCCTCGAATTCGCCGGCCGCCGCCTCTTCGAAGGACTAACGTTCCAGTTGCAACGTGGCCAGTGCGTGGTCATCACAGGCCCCAACGGCTGCGGGAAGACCACGCTGCTGCGCGCCATCCTCGGCCAGCACCCGGTGGCTACCGGCACGCTCGCCGTCAGCGGTTCCGCCAACATCGGCTACCTGGCCCAACACGACGACCCAGCCGATTCTGCGGGAGCCACGACCACTCCCGTCGAGATGCTCCGCCGCGCCACACCTATGACCGAAGCAGCCGCCAACAACTACCTCCACCAGTTCTTCCTCGGCCGCGAACAGCTCAGCACCCCGGTGAGCCAGCTCAGCTACGGCGAACGGCGCCGCCTGGCGCTCGCGTTGCTGGTGCGCGGCGGCGCCAATTTGCTCCTCCTGGACGAACCCACGAACCACCTGGACCTGCCATCGCGCGAAGCCTTCGAAACCGCCTTCGAAGGCTACGAAGGCGCCTCGGTCGTCGTCACCCACGACCGCCGCTTCATCGAGCGCTTCGGACACCTGGTGATCGAGCTGTGACGCAGAGTCACCGGCTCCAGATACCTGACTCCTGCTACCCGAAACCTTCGCTTACCCCAGGAACGCGACGACTTCCTTCTCGAACTCCGGCGTGTTCTCCAGCGGGAGCATGTGGCCGGAGCCTTTGATGCTCACCAGGTGCGCCTTCGCAATCTTCGATTCGAACAGCGGCCCGTAGGCCGGCGGCGTGAGCTTGTCCTGCTCGCCCCAGAGGATCAGAGTCGGCGAAGCAATTCTGTGCAGGCGCTTCTTCAGGCCCTTATCGGGGATCGGCCAGATGAACTTGCCTGTCGCCGAGAAGTTGGCGAGCTGGAAGTAGTAGCTCGTGGCCATCTCCTCTTCGTTGGCCGGCGGCTTGAAGAGCGTCGGGATAACCGGGTTCGTCAGGTCACCAAAGATGACCCCCGGCAGGTCCTGGGGCATCAGAATGAAGAGATCCGTGACAGGCGTCTCGTCGATCCAGAGTCCCACCGGGCACACCAGCACAAGCTTCTTCACCAGGTCCGGCCGCGCCGCCGCGAACTCGGCCGCGAACATGCCGCCGACCGAGTGCCCCGCCAGGTTGAACGGCGTCGGGATCTTGAGCGCGTCGACGAAGTCCTGGTAGTAGACGACGAGGTCGTGGATGTCGTCGATCTTGTCGAGGCCCTCGGTGTCGTCCCATCCCGGGTGTACCGGGGCGATGACGTCGTAATGCTGCGAAAGCGCTTCGAGCTCCGGCGTCCACCCGTTTCGCATGCCGCCGGCGCCGTGGAACCAGAGCAACGGTTCCCCCTTGCCCTTGCGGTAGACCGGGGTCGTGAACGCGCCGTTTGAAATAGAAAGCGTGCTGGGTTCGACAGCCATGAACTCGACCTCGACATCCGATTGGTCCGCGCCTCGGAAACTTCGTTAGCGCAGCACGAAGAATCCTACACGCTCGAAAAGGAGCGCGCTGAACGTCGCGGCACCTCAGCCCCGCAGTACCCGGTCCAGGAACGCGACAACTTTCGGGTACGCGTCCAGCCGGTTCTTCAGGCGCGTCAGGCCGTGTCCCTCATCGGCGTAAACCACCATCTCGCAGGCCACCCCGCGGGCGGCCAGGGCATCTCGGATCTGCTCGGTCTCGCTCATCGGCACGCGCGGGTCGTTCGCACCATGCAACAGGAAGAGCGGGGCGCGCATTTGGGCCACGTGCGTCAACGGCGACGCCTCCCGGAGGAAATCGCGGTCGTTCTCCAGCGACCCATACTCCACCTCGCGCACTTTCCGCCGCCACGCCGCTGTGTTCTCCAGGAAGCTGACGAAGTTCGCGATCCCGTAGAAGTCCACACCTGCCGCCCACAGCTCCGGCTGGAACGCGAGTCCGGCCAGCACCATGTAGCCGCCGTAGGACTGCCCCATCAGTGCCGCCCGGCCGGAATCGAGCCCAATCGAGGGCAGCCATCCGTGGAGCGCGCCCAGGTCCTTCACCGAATCGAGTCGCAACCGCACATCATCCAGGTGCTCGTAGCGCTTCCCGTAGCCCGTCGAACCGCGCACGTTTGGAGCGACCACGGCGAAGCCATTCGCCACCAGGTACTGGATGGCCGGGTTGTAAACCGGCAGGTACTGCGACTCCGGCCCACCATGGACGAACACAACGACCGGGGGCGATGTGACGCCCGCCGGTCGATAGACGAACGCCGGGACAGTGAGTCCATCGAACGACTTGAAGCGCTGGAGCTCCGGGTCGGCCATTACCGAACGCGGCACCTCACGCGGAAGCTCCGTCAGGCGCCGCACCTCGGCCGTCTCGGTGTCGAACAGCCAAACGTCGCCCGGCTCGCCCGCCGCGACGAACGGGAACGCAACGTAGCGTCCATCTGCCGAAAACTGAGGCCCGAACTCGGTCACGGCGTCCGCAAGCGTGACCACGCCCTTGCCGGGCAACGGGATTGTGTGCGTCAGTTCGAGCGTGCGTGGGTCACGGAGCTCGAGCGTGTCGTAGCCATCTACGTTGCGCTGGACCAACAGATGACGCCCGGCGCCATCTATACCGCAGGCGGCGTCCCATTCGGCATCGAACACCACTTTCCACGTGCCCGGCGCCACATCGAACCGCGCCAGCGAAAGGAACTCGCGACCCTCGTTCGCGGTGAAGTAGAACGCCGATCCGCCCGGCAGCCACGACGGCGCCGTGTACTCGCATTCCTTCTCGTGCGGCGTGACGTGGCGGATGTTCCCGGAGCGCAGGTCCACCAGGTGGAGGTCGTTGTCGGCATTGCGTTCGGAGTTGCGCAGCACGGCGAGCAAGCCGCCGTCGGGCGAGAAGCCGGCCGCAGCACACCATCCGCCGATCTCGAACACCCGGCGTTCCGCGCCGGAGCCGAGGTCATGTGTGTAGATGTCGAAATCCGTGCCGTTGCCGCGGTTGGATGAAAACGCTACCAGGCGCCCATCGTCAGACACGCCGCCGAGGCGGTGGATGTATTCCGGGTCGTAAACGACCGCCGCAAAGCCGCTCCCATCGTCCTCCAATCGGTAGATCTGCATCCGCTCGTTCCCGCCGGTATCCATTTGCACGACCGCTGTGTTCGTTGCCGGGATGTAGCAGGCGCGGCTCAGCGGTTCGGGGAAGTCGCTGATACGGCGCATCGGCCCACCCGCCACCGGCACCGTGTAGAGCTGGCGCATGCCCGATTCGTTCGAAACAACGAGCACGCGCGAGCCATCGGCGGAGAATCCAGCCGGCGCCGCCGACTTGAGCTGGAGGTAGGCTTCGATCGAATGCGGCACGGCGGCGCTCCCTGCGATTGCTGGCCGAGAGTATAGGCCGCCGTTGTGCATGCGCTATTATTGCGACATGGATGTTGGGACCCTTCATGTCGCGGATGAGACGTTGCGTGACTTCTGCTACCGCTGGGGGGTAGCCGAGTTCGCCGTATTCGGCTCCGTGCTTAGAGACGACTTCCGGATCGACAGCGATGTCGACGTCCTTGTTACGTGGGCCGCAGGGATCAAGCGAACGTACTTCGATCTGCTGGAAATGAAGGACGAACTACGCGAAATCTTCGGCCGCGACATCGACATAGCGCAGCGGCACGTGGTCGAGGCGGATCGCAATCCGTACCGCCGAAAGGGCATCCTCGAGTCGGCCCGCACTCTCTATGCCGCATGATGACCGCGCAGCGATCTTCGACATGCTCGAAGCCGGCGAGCAAGCGCTGTTCGCGATTCGTGGCCTCACCGAATCCGATTACAGCGCCAACCCGGTTACCCAGGCGGTGGTGGAGCGCCATCTCATTACTCTCGGCGAAGCCGTCAAACGGCTCTCCATGGGCTTCCGCGAGGCGAATCCGACCGTTCCGTGGCGCGCCATCGCCGGGTTGCGTGACATCCTCGTCCACGCCTACGACGTGATCGACAACGACCAGGTCTACCAGGCGACGACTGCGGAACTGCCCCCGGTCATCGCACAACTGCGGACACTCGTCCAGCCTGACGACTAAACGAACACCACCCGCTTTGCCCTGCTCGGCGCCTCTGCCACACCGGTCTCCACCGCTTTCTGGGCCACCGCCCGCGCTACGCGCTTCGCGACGGTCGGGTGGAACACGCTCGGGATGATGTACTCAGCGCTTAGCTCCGAACGCGAGACCGAGCCCGCGATTGCCTCGGCGGCGGCCAGCTTCATGGGCTCATTGATCTCGCGCGCCCGTACATCCAGCACGCCCCGGAAGAGCCCGGGGAAGCAGAGCACATTGTTGATCTGGTTCGGGAAATCCGAGCGTCCCGTGGCCATCACTCTGACGTGCGGCGCCGCCAGCTCCGGCCGGATCTCCGGGTCAGGGTTCGCCAGGGCAAAGACAATGGCGTCGCGGTTCATCTTCCGCAGGTCCGCCGGGGTAACCAGATCCGGTCCCGCCACGCCGAGAAACACATCCGCGCCCTCAATCGCGTCGCTGAACGTGCCAGTGAGCCCGCGCGGGTTGGTATGTTCGGCGAACCACTGCTTCACCGGGTTCATCCCTGCCTTGCGGTCGCGATGGAGGATCCCGGTGCGGTCGCAGCCGATGATGTCCCGCACCCCGACCGACATCAAGATCTTCGCGCACGCCACGCCGGCGGCGCCCACCCCGAGCACCACGACCTTCACCTCGTTTGGCTGCTTGTTCACGAGCCGAAGGGCGTTCAGGAGCGCGGCCAGGACGACTACGGCAGTGCCGTGCTGGTCGTCGTGGAATACGGGGATGTCGAGCTCCTTTTTCAAACGCTCCTCGATGTAGAAACAGCGCGGAGCAGAGATGTCTTCGAGATTGATTCCCCCGAAGCCTGGCGCGACCGCCTTCACGATGGCAACGATCTCGTCCTGGTCCTGCGTATCCAGGCAGAGAGGCCACGCATCGACGCCGGCGAAGGCCTTGAAAAGCATCGCCTTGCCCTCCATCACGGGCATCGCCGCGCGCGGGCCAAGATCGCCCAGGCCGAGGATGGCGCTCCCATCGCTGACGATGGCGACCGTGTTGCCCTTCGTCGTCATCGAGTAGGCGGCGGATGGGTCTGCGGCGATCGCCCGGCACACCCTTGCCACGCCGGGCGTGTAGACCACCGAAAGGTCGCGCCGGTTCTCCACGGCGACCTTGTTTCGGATCTCGATCTTGCCCCCGAGGTGGCTCTGGAAGACCTCGTCCTGCGCACCGAGGATGCGAACGTGCGGCTGGGCCCCAACCATCGCGATGATGCGTTGCGCGTTCTCGCTATCGCGGGCCGCCACCGTTATCTCGCGGACGATCGTGCTCTTGCTGGAGCGCACCACATCCACATCGCCGATGCTGCCTCCGGCCTCGCCGATCGCCGAGGCTATCGTCGCCAGCATTCCGGGCCTGTTCGGGTACTGCACGCGGAGCGTGAACGTATAACTCGCGCTCTCCTGGCCGGTCTTCACTGTCATGGGCTACCCCGTTACGCGCGGCGGCATCGTGGCCGCGGCCTCAAGCATTGCACGTGGCCGGGTGTCTGCAATGCGGCCGGAGGGCCCTTCGCGGGTGGCCGTTGGTCTAACCGGCGCGCGGCGCCGGGCGCCGGAACAAAGCCTCCTGGGCAACGCTCGCGATCCGGGCTCCATCGCGGTTGTACATCCCGGCGAACACGAGCGCCCGCGCCGAATGCGCTGCCGGGCTGTCGCTGGTGTAGAGCACCCAGTCGTCGAAGCGGGGCGGGTAGTGGAACCACATCGCGTGGTCCAGGCTCGCGCTCGCTCCGCCGGGGTGCCACAGCCCGTAGTGGTTCCCGACCGTCGCAACGAGCCCGCTGTCGCTCAGGTACAGCATGACAGCGGCGTGGATCACCGGATCTTCGGGCAGCGGCGAAACCGGCCTGCCCCAGACCGCACGGTGGGGCAACCCCTCGCCCTCCTTCGATTGCGGGCCGGCAGAACGAAGGTCGAGCGGGTTGCCCATCCGCCGGCGCATGCGCTCGGGCATCACCGAACCCTCCGGATGGCCGGGCATATCCGGCATCACGAACGTGCTCCACCACGGCGGCTGCGTCTCGGGATCGGGCGCCTCGGGCATCGGCTCCTGGTGCGAGATGCCTTCCTCTTTGCCGACGAAGCTCACTGAAGCTTCGAAGATCGTGTGCCCGCCCTGTATTGCTGTCACACGCCGCGTGAGGAAGTTCCGCCCTTCGCGAATGCGCTCGATCGAGTAGTCGATCGGCTCGACGGGCTGCCCGCCGCGAAGGAAGTAGGAGTGGAACGAGTGCACATCGACGCGGTCGACCGTCCGTCCTGCCGCGACCATCGCCTGGGCAAGAACCAGTCCGCCGAACAGCCGCCCCTCTTCCTGGTCCACATCGCCGCGAAAGTGGTCGAAGTCGGTGGGCCGGACGGTAATCTGGCGGACGAGGCGGTCGATCGCCTGCTGCGGTGGCTCGGAGCCCTGGGCCATGCTGATCCTGCCTCTGTGCACGGGCGCGGACGGGCCGTCGCCTGCGAAAGTGGTGAATTGCAAGCATAGCCGCGGCGCCCGGTAAGCGCCGTCCACCCGCGAGACCGGCGCGTCTCGTAGACTCGAATCACAACCGACCGCCATGACTCACGAATTCGCGCAGATCAACGGCTATCCGCTCCGCTACCGCATCGGCGGAGATGGGCCGCTCGTCGTCTTCGGGCATGGTCTCCTGGGCTCCATCGAGCAGGTCGATCCTTTCGAAGGGTCGCTCGACTACGTCCTTGAGCGGGTGCGCCTGCTGATCTACGACGCCCGCGGGCACGGTCAGTCAGCCGGCCCGGAAGACCCCGCCGGCTACACCTGGGAGACGCTCGGCCGCGACATGGCGGCCTTCATCGACCACGCCGGCGAGGAGCGCGCCATCATCGGCGGCGCCTCCATGGGCGCTGCAACCGCGCTCTGGGTCGCCATCGAACAGCCCCACCGCGCAAAGGCGCTCGCGCTCCTCATGCCCCCACCGCTCGGCCACGAGCCGATGCGCGCCCAGGAAGAGAAGCAGGCCATCCAGGTTCTCGACCTGCTCTCAGCCGCCGTGAAGAACTTCGGCATCGACCAGACCGTGCAGCTTGCGAAGGCCTTCCCGGGGTTTGCATCAACCCCGGAGGAAGCCGAACAACGCGCAGACTGGCTCCTGCGCCAGAACCCGCTCACGCTCCTCTACGCGGTCCGCGGCCTCATCTCGGCGCCGTTCCACGACCCCGAGGCCTACCGCCAGATCGGCGTCCCGACTATCGTCGTTGCCCACGAAGGCGATGGCCTCCACCCGGTGCGCGCGGCGAAACTGCTGAAGGAGAACATCCCGGACTGCGAACTCATCGTCGCCCCCGAACCCCGCTACTGGCAGAACCATCCCGACGAGTTCCTCAAGGAAATGACGCGCTTCATCGACCGTGTGGGCTAACGAGACGACGCCGATCCTCTCGCGTTGCGCCGCTTCACGCCCGGATCTCGAAAACGGCGAAGGTGCCCATCGCCTTCGCCACCAGCTTGCCTTCGCTGCGGACCTCCGATTCAAGGAACGCCACCCGCCTGCCTTTGCTGATCAGTCGGGTCTCGCATTCGAGTTCGCCTTCGCGCGCCGACGCAATGTACGCGATCTTGATTTCGATCGTCGCGCACGATTCCGCCTCATCCAGGCGCGTGTAGAGCGCCGCCCCCATGCCGGTGTCGGCGAGCGCGTAAATC
>JBGOVF010000164.1:0-6042 GCA_041477975.1 Tepidiformaceae bacterium | reverse complement strand
CTGGTGGAAGTGGCTGTCTGCTTGCTCCCGGCATGACTCACCGGCGCCCGCGCGGCCAAGGGCCGCCGCAACGGCTTCGACAGGCACGTCCGCCTCTGAGTACGCACGCCGGATGATGGCGCCTTCGTCCGCGTCGTTGAGGCCGAAGAGTATCGGCAACGTTTTCTTGCGCCTCTCGATGTCGTTAGTGTTCGATTTGCCGGTTAAGTCAGGTTGCCCCCAGATTCCGAGGTAATCGTCCTGCGCCTGGAATGCCAGTCCGACTTCCACGCCCCAGGCCCCCAGCCGCGCGGCTACCGCCGGTTCCGCGCCCGCGAGGATCGCCCCGATCTCAAGGGGTGCTCCAAGAAGGGCGCCGGTCTTGCCCGCAACCATCTCCAGGTACTCCGCCACGCTGACGTCGTCTCGCGATTCGAACGAGATGTCTAACCATTGTCCTGCGATCATTCGCGCAATGGCGCCATTCAGCACCTGCAGCGCATCCATCCTTCGAGTGACATCGGCGGGCCCGGTGGTCAGCGCCGCCAGGGCCCGGGTATAGAGAAAGTCGCCCACGTTGATCGCCTGGCCCTCGCCCATCAGGGCCCAGATGGTTGGGCGGTGGTGGCGTTCGGCGTCGTGGTCCTGAACCTCGTCGTGGACGAGCGAGAAGTTGTGGATGAGCTCGACGGCCGTTGCACCGGGCATCGCGTCGGCGGCTGCGCCTCCGAACGCGCGCGCCGCCAACAGACAAAGTGCCGGCCGGATGCGTTTTCCGGCATTCGCCGCCGGAGCGCCGTGTTGGTTCTCCCACCCCATGACATAACGTGCGGCTGCACACAGGGCCTGCGGGGTATCGCCAATCGCCTCCCGGAGCGCCGCCTCCAGTTCATCCCGGTGGTCGGAGAGCACCTCGGGGGCCTGCATTCGTGCTAAGCCGTCGCGAGTGCGCCCTCTGCGGGGCGATCGTCCTGGAGCGGTGCTCTCGCCTGCAGGGCTGCCCGCGTCCGGGCCGCAATGCCGCCACCATCGAGCTCGTAGAGCTTTCGAAAAGTCGCCTGCGGGCCGTGATCCACGATGGCGTCAGGCATCGACAGACCGAGGAGCCACGACTGCGCGAGGCCTCGGGATGCCAGCAGGTCCAGGACGCCTTCCCCGAAGCCGCCGGCGGCCACGTTCTCTTCGGCGGTCACGACCGCTCCCGTCGAGCGCGCGTATCCCAGGATGAGCGCTTCGTCGAGGGGCTTCGCAAATCGCGCGTTGATGACGGCCGCATCGATACCGTTCTCTTCAAGGATGGCCGCGGCCTTCAGGCATTCGCCCGCAGAATGGCCGAAGCCGATGAGCGTACAGTCGCGGCCCTCACGCAGGACTTCGCCTCTACCGACCGGGATGGCCCGCATTGGCTTGTCGGTTGGAGCGCCCGGGCCGGTTCCTCGTGGGAAGCGCACCGCAAACGGGCCGCTGTGCTGGACGCCTGTGTAGAGGAGGTCGCGCAGCTCGCGTTCGTCCTTGGGCGCCGACACGACCATGTTCGGGAGGCAACGGAGGTAGCTGATGTCGATGAAGCCCTGGTGCGTCTTCCCATCGTCACCGACGAACCCCGCGCGATCGAGGGCGAACACCACGGGCAAGTTCTGCACCACGACGTCATGGACAACCGAATCGAAGCCACGCTGGAGGAAGGTGGAGTAGATTGCGGCGATCGGGCGTAGGCCCTCGCTGGCGAGTCCGGCCGCGAACGTTACGGCGTGTTGCTCTGCGATGCCCACATCGAAGACACGGTCCGGGTGCTTCTGGTGGACTGGAGCGAGTCCTGTGCCTTCAAGCATCGCCGCAGTGATCGCGACGACCCGGGGGTCGGCTTCGATCAGTTCCTGCGTTGCCTGGGCGAACACCTGGCTGTACGTCGGCGGTGCAGGCGCCATCCCGGGGGCCGCCGGCTTCTTCAGCCAGTACGTACCGCTATGACTCTTGATGGGGTCGGCGGCAGCCTCGGGAACTCCGTGCCCCTTCTCGGTGAGGATATGGAGGAGCACCGGCTTGCCGTGGACCTTCTTGATCGCGCCGAGCGTGGTTTCGAGCTCGTGGATGTCGTGCCCGTCGATCGGTCCGTAGTACTCAAAACCGAACTGCTCCCAGAAGCTCGCGGGGACGAGGAGGTCGCGGACGCTGGCCTTGACCCGCTTCGCGCTGTTCCACACGTAGCGCCCGAGCGGCAGATGCTCCACGACTCCGCCGATTTCACGCTTTGCGTTTCGGTAGAGCGGGTCGATCCGGAGCTTGTTGATGTTTTTGCTGAGCGCCCCGACGTTGGGCGAGATGGACATCGCGTTGTCATTGAGGATGACCGTCATGTTGGTCCGCAGGTGCCCGGCGTGGTTCATCGCCTCCAGCGCCATGCCCGCGGTCATCGCGCCGTCGCCCACGACCGACACAACGTGGAAGTTCTCGCCCTTGAGGTCGCGAGCGACCGCCATGCCGACACCGGCGGAGATAGCCGTCCCGGCATGACCGGCGCCGAAGGCGTCGTGAGGGCTCTCGCTCCGGTCGGCGAAACCCGACAGTCCCTGGTACTGGCGAATGGTGCTCATGCGAGCCTTGCGCCCCGTGAGGATCTTGTGCACGTACACCTGGTGGCTCACGTCCCAGATGATTTTGTCGGTGGGCGTGTCGAAGAGGCGGTGGAGCGCGAGCGAAAGTTCGACGACGCCGAGGTTCGAAGCGAGGTGGCCACCGCCGCCGATGCAGTCCACGGTATCGACGAGGAACTCCCGGATTTCGCCGGCGAGCTGTTCAAGTTGGTCGTAGGAAAGCGCGCGGAGGTCGCGGGGCTCCTCGATGCGGTCAAGCAGACGACTCAACGACGGCTCCTTAGGACTTCGTCACCAGTAGGCCACAGCGCACGCGTCGGCGCCGTACGAACGCTTACCACAGGCACGCGAAGCACGGGCCAACGTAAGCTCGCGGATTTTGGGGGTCAAGGGAAGCGGACGTCACGAGGACGGAGAACCTTCGTAAGCGGCGGGACGCATGGTTGCCGTCAGCGTGGGCGGGGCGGGCTCCAACCGCGGGAGGCGGATCGTGAATGTGGTCCCCACTCCGAGCGTTGACTCGACGTTCACGTTGCCGCCGATGGCCGTCACCAGCTCCTGGACGATCGCCAGTCCGAGGCCTGTCCCGCCCTCCCGCCGGCTCCGGCCTTTGTCCACGCGGTAGAAACGGTCGAAGATGTGCGGCAGGTCGTCCGGCGCGATGCCCGGGCCGTTGTCGGCGACCTGGATGAGGGCCTCGGTGCCCTCGCCACGAGTGCGAATGGCGACCCTGCTCGCTTCGCCCGAATATTTGATGGCGTTGTCCACGAGGTTGAAGACGCAGCGGTAGAGCAGGTCAGCGTTCGTGGAGACCTCAACGTCACCTGCCGATTCGAGTTGAAGTGAAACCCGCCGCGCGGCGGCGAGTGGCAACAGCTGGCGTTGAACCTCGGCCGTCACAGCCGCTACTCGCACGGGCTCACTTTCGATCTGGTCTCGATTATCGGAAGTGAGGAGCAGGAGGTCTTCGCTCAGGCGCGTCAGACGGGCCGTCTGGCTCTTCACGGTTTCCAGCAGCTCGCGGTACTCCTCGCTCGTGACCTCCGGGTCCATCTCGACGACCTCGATGTTGGTGAGGATGGCGGCGAGTGGCGTCCGCAGCTCATGCGAGGCGTCCTGTACGAACTGGCGTTGCCGGTCGAACGAGTGCTCGAGACGATCCACCATCGAATCGAAGGTCTGGGCGAGGGCCCAGAGCTCATCCCTGGGGCCCTGGTGGTTGATTCGACGGCCGAGGTTGCTGGCCGTGATCTCTGAGGCCGCTTCGGTGATCGCGCGCACCGGACGGAGCATCATGCCGGAGAGAACATAGCCCCCTACACCCGATGCCAGGGCGAGGCCCACGACCGCGATCAGCGACCAGTTGCGCAGACGGTCGAGGTTGTCGGAATAGAACTGAGTCTCGGCTTCCCTGAGGAGCACGTCCAGGGTGACGGTGTCCGGCCGTGCCTGGATCGCGGCGCCGGGGCCGCGGTTCGGCGTGACCTCCATCCCATCGACCCGCACGCCCTGGATCTCGAAGAGGGTCGGCTGGTCTAACCGGGCCGCGAGGTTGAGGGCAACGACGAACGCCACGCCAAAGACGAGCAGCAAGCTGGAGTACCAGACCGTGAGTCGGAATCGCACGGTCCGCGTGAACGCTGGCATGTGCACCCTAGAGGACGTAACCCTTCCCACGGATAGTCTCGATCAGCTGCTCTTCGAAACCTTCGTTGAGCTTGCGGCGAAGGTTGTTCATATGCACCTTCACCGTCTGCGTGAAGGGGTTCGCGTGCTCGTCCCAGATGTGTTCGAGGAGCTCTTCCTGTGGCACCGCCCGGCCTTCGTTGCGGGCCAGGTAGTAGACCAGGGCGAACTCTTTGGGCGTCAGGTGGATGTCCCGGCCATCGCGGCGGGCGCGATTGGTGTTCGGGTCCAGTTCGAGCCCGCGGGTGTTGAGCACGGGTTCGCGAAGGCCGCCTTCGCGGCGAGTGATAGCACGGATGCGGGCGGCCAGTTCGCTAAACGCGAACGGCTTCACGAGGTAGTCGTCGGCGCCGTGATCCAGGCCCTGGATTCGTTCCTTGATGGTGCTCCGTGCGGTTAACATAATTATGCCGCCAGCAAACCGATCTTCGCGCAACCGGCGGCAAACCTCAAGGCCGTCGACTTTCGGCAGGTTCAGGTCGAGGCAGACCACGTCGTAGGTGTTCACACTTGCTTTGTCGATGGCCTCTGCGCCGTCGCGAGCGACATCGACGGCATAGCCGCTCTTTATCAAGCCCTTTTCGATCGCGTTGGCGATCGCATCTTCATCTTCAACTACCAGCACACGCATGGGACAACTCCCGGTCCACGGTTTGATCCCACCGTAGTCCCGCGTAGCCACAGCGAAGGTAAAGATTCGACTGGCGGCCGAATCTGGATCCTTGAGTTCAGGCGTTCACCGTCATGGCGGGTGGCTCCACCTCTACCGGCTTCTGGACCACATGGCGGAGCGTGATCTCCCGCGTGTCGGTCGCCTTGAGCTGGCGGATGAGGAATTCAAACTTCGATTGCAGTTCGCCGGCGAGTTCCTGACGAATCTCAGTGGGGATGTCCCAGGTCTGCTGCTTGAATGGGCCCCAGGCCTTCTTTCGTGTCTTGTAGAAGAACTGAATATCGGTCTCGCCTGCCTTCCGTTCGTCCGAAAGGTCACGGGTGGCATACGCGCGCATCTCCGCGAGAAGGCGGCCCGGGAATCGCGGGTGATCCATCAAAATGTTCTGGAAGCCCGTGGCAAGATGAATCTCCGCTGTGTCGACCTCAGGGAAGCGGTGGAACAATTCGTCGGGGAGCGTGCTGGCTCCGTGTTGCACGGCGCCAGCCATGCCATATTTCTCGCGCCCCACGCGCGACATTTCACGCAGCGTGTCAAAGTCGATTGCGACTGAGGCGATCGTGCCATCGGGCAACGGAATCCCGCCGTGGCTGGTGCCTGTCTGCACGCTCACCTTCGAGACTCCCACGAAATCGGGCCCAACGAGGTCGCGCAATCCATCGACGTAACACGTCAATTCTTCGACCGTGCTGTTGTCCTTGCCGACTTCGCCGATTTCGCCGCCGATCGAGATGGTGACGCCTGCCGGCTCCAGTTCGCGCACTAGCTTCGCCAGCCGGGCCGTCAGTTTCGCATTCGGAGCCTGCTGCTCCGCCACGCTCGCGAAGCCCAGGTCCACGAGCGTCGAGGCGTCGATGTCGATGCAGTAGAACTGCGCTGCTACAGCCTTGCGAATGAGGTCTTCAAGCGCGCGCGATTCGCCTTCTGGATCGGTCGCGAACTTCTTGGCGTTGGCCTGGAAGTGGTCGCCCTGGATGAACACGGGCCCCTGGTAGCCTTCGGCAATCGCCGCCGCGAGCACAACGGCGGCGAGTTCCGAAGGTTCCTGGAACGTGTACCCCATCTCCGAACGGGCTAGTTCGAACACCGTAGCGGCCGCGCCTGTCGCTT
>JBGOVF010000125.1:0-6744 GCA_041477975.1 Tepidiformaceae bacterium | reverse complement strand
GGAGGTCCTCGTCGGCGCGCACGAAGAACTCGAAGCCGCCTACAACGCTGCTCGCAAGGACCCCGCGTTCCAGGCGGAGCTGGAGAATCTCAACCGCCATTACGTGGGCCGCCCTACGGCCCTGTACTTCGCCGAGCACCTCACGAAGCAGTGCGGCGGCGCCCGCATCTGGATCAAGCGCGAAGACCTCGCCCACACCGGCGCCCACAAGATCAACAATGCCGTCGGCCAGGCGCTGCTCGCGAAGCGAATTGGCAAGCCGCGCATCATCGCCGAGACCGGCGCCGGCCAGCACGGCGTCGCGACCGCCACCGTCTGCGCGATGATGGACCTTGAGTGTGCCGTCTACATGGGCACCGAGGACATCCGCCGCCAGGCGCTCAACGTCTTTCGGATGAAGATGCTCGGCGCCACGGTGGTCCCCGTCGATTCCGGCAGCAAAACCCTGAAAGACGCCATCAACGAGGCAATGCGCGATTGGGTTACGAACGTGCGCACCACGCACTACCTCATCGGCTCAGCCATCGGCCCGCATCCCTTTCCGACCATCGTTCGCGACTTCCAGTCGGTCATCGGCCGCGAAGCCCGCGCCCAGATGCTCGAACAGGCCGGCAAGCTCCCTGACGTCGCCATCGCCTGCGTGGGCGGGGGCAGCAACGCTATCGGCCTCTTCCACCCCTTCCTCGATGACCCCGTCCGTCTCATTGGTGTGGAAGCCGCGGGTTCGGGGATCGGCACCGGGAAGCACGCCGCGACGCTCGTTGCCGGCCGCCCCGGCGTCCTCCACGGCACGCGCACCTACCTCCTCCAGGACGCGAACGGCCAGATCCTGGAAACCCATAGCATTTCGGCCGGCCTCGATTATCCCGGCGTCGGGCCCGAGCACTCCTGGCTCAAGACGACCGAACGCGCCGAATACGTCGGCGTCGACGACAAGCAGGCCCTCGAAGGCTTCCAGGCACTGACCCGCAGCGAGGGCATCATCCCGGCCCTCGAGCCCTCTCATGCCATCTACCACGCGATGAAGGTTGCCGCCGAAATGCGCCCCGACCAGGACCTCCTGATCGGCCTCAGCGGACGCGGCGATAAGGACATGCACACGGTGGCCGCGGCCCTCGGGGTTACGCTCTGACCGACGCAGCACCGGCCGCCGCCACCGGCCGCACCTACCCCTGGGGTGGCCGCGAAGTCCTGATCGGCATCGGCGGCTTCGTTCTGATCTTTTTCTTGGTGAACGCCATCGTGGTCGCGAGCACGTTCTGGAACGACTACGAGCCCAAGGACGTCGGCGACACCTTCGAGAAGATGTCGGTCGTTGCCCGTTACGCCGATGAACGGCTGGCCGCGGCGACGAAGGGCGTCGACCTCCCCGCTCCACCCCGCATTCTCGCTGACCAGGCGAGCCTCCGTCTCGGCCTCCTCGTAACGCTCCTCTCGCAGGGCCTGCTCTTCTTCGTCGTTGGCGTGGGCTCGAAGCAGTCGTTCACCGGCCTCGTGCGAGCGCTCGGTCTGGACCGTTACAACTTCGCCAGTTGCTGGCGCCCCATCGTGGCGGTAGTCGGCGCATACACAATGGTTGGCATCTACGTAGTGGCGTCCAAAGCCATCGGCATCAGTTGGCTCGAACCCCAGAGCACCGTCCCAACCGAGATTGTCCGCGACCCGCTCACCCTCGCCATCGCCGGCGCTGCGACAGTGGTCGGCGCGCCAATCTCGGAGGAACTCTTCTTTCGCGGCCTCATTTTCAGCGGCCTGAGCAAATGGGGGTTCTGGCCCGCGGCACTCCTTTCCGGGCTGTTCTTTACGCTCGTCCATTTCGACCCCGGCTCGATCATCCCGTTCTACGTGATCGCGATCACCATGGCCTGGCTCTACTGGTCACACGGCGCGCTCTGGGACTCGATCATCTTCCACTTTCTCTTCAACCTGACCAGCTTCACCATCCTGGCGACGACGGCCTGACGTGATAGGAACCCACTCCCCTGGTCCGGCCGCCCCGCGTGTCTACCCCTGGGGCGAACTCTCAGCCCTCGCGGGCATCTGGCTGGGCATCCTGGCCTACGCGGCCACGTTCGCCCTCATCGCCGCAACCGCGAAGCTGCTCGGCCATTCCTCGCAGTTCAACGATTCCGGTGACGCCTTCCAGAAGGCCGCCGATTTCGCCCGCTACGCCGACCAGCGCCTGGCCGCCGCAGCGGCCGGCAACCCGCTCCCAGGCCCGCCCCAGCTCCTCGGCGACCCCGTCACCGCGCGCATCGCCTGGGCCTGTGCAATCCTCTCCGGCGCGCTTTTCGCGCTCGTCGCCTTCGTCGCGTCCGGCCAGGAACGCCACACATTCATCCGCGCTCTGCGGCTCCACACGTACAACTTCGATGACGCCTGGCTGCCGGGGCTTTGCGCCGCCGCGGCTTACCTCGGCGTCGGCCTGTACGCATTCGCGGTCCGTGCGGCGGGTATCGATGCGCTCGAACCCCCGGTCAACGGCTTTGCTGCCACCATGCGAGACCCGGCCGCGCTCGCGCTCTACGGCTTCGTCACCGTCATCGCCGCTCCCGTCGGCGAAGAGATGCTGTTCCGTGGGCTCATCTTCACGGGCCTTGCCTCGTGGGGGTTCTGGCCGGCGGCACTCGTGAGCGCCGCGCTCTTCGCCGTTTCCCACCTGGACCCCGCCACGTTCATCCCATTCGTGCTCATCGGCATCGGCCTCGCCGCGCTCCTGCGTTGGCGCGGTTCCCTTTGGGACGCGATCCTGTTCCACTCACTCTTCAACTGCACGAGCTTCGTCCTGCTCGTAGCCCGGGGGTAACTGTGTCCAGGCGATTGCGCGAACTGTTCGAAACGAGCCGGGCCGCGGGCCATCCGCTCTTTATGCCGTACGTCACCGCCGGTTACCCCACCCGCGACGACACGGTGCCCATCATGCTCGCGATGGAAGCCGGCGGCGCCGATGTCATCGAACTCGGCATGCCCTTCACGGATCCCCTGGCCGACGGCGCGACCGTACAGCACGCCAACCAGGTAGCCATCGAAAACGGCATCACGCTCAGCGATTGCTTCGACTTCGTCCGCGAAGCACGGGCCAAGGGCCTGAGGGCGCCCGTGCTCTTCATGGGCTACTACAACCCGATTCTTTCCCGCGGCGACGAACGCTCGGCCGCGGACGCTCACGCGGCAGGCGCCGACGGCTTTATCATCGTCGACCTGCCCGCCGACGAGGGCGCGTCGTTCCTCGCCGCGTGCCGTGCCAACGACATGAGCTTCGTCCCGCTCGTCGCGCCCACCACGAGCGAAGAGCGCATGGCTGAGGTGACGAGCGTCGCCGATGCCTTCGTCTACTGCGTCAGCGTCACCGGCACAACCGGCAGCCGGGCCGCGGTCGCCACGGACCTTCCCGAGTTCCTCGCCCGCGTCCGCAGGCACACGAAGCTGCCCCTCGCCGTCGGATTTGGCATTAGCACCCGCGCCCATGTCCAGGCCATCGACAAGCTCGCCGATGCGGCAATAGTGGGCTCTGCTATAATCGCCACGATCGACGCCGCGGACGGAAACCGCCGCGCGCAGAGTGTCAGGGAGTTTGTGGAGGATGTCTCCGGCCGATAGTGGACAGGTGATTGCGGCCCCTGGGGTGGCAAACGAGCGCCGATGGGCGTGGCGTTGGCCCCTCGCGGGCCGCGCTTACGGGTGTCCGCTGGCCGGGCTCTTTGGGCCCCAGGCCGTCTAGGCCACCCATTTACCACCTGCCCAAACATCCCTGGAGGAGGATCTGCGCGTATGCCGGTTCGCGGCGTTCGTGGCGCAACCACCGTGAGTAAAAACACCAAGGAAGAGATCCTTGAGGCCACGCGTGAATTGCTGACGGTCATGGTCGATGTCAACAACATCGCTGTTGAAGACGTCGCCTCGGCCTGGCTCACCACAACGCCCGATGTTTATGCCGAGTTCCCCGCGGTCGCTGCGCGGCTTATGGGCTGGACCCAGGTCCCGCTCATGCAAAGCCACGAAATGTCCGTGCCCGGCATGCTTCCCATGTGCATACGCGTCCTGCTCCATTTGAACACGGATAAAGGACAGCATGACATTCATCATGTCTACCTCCGCGAGGCCAGCCGCTTGCGGCCCGACCTCAGCAGCAGCACGTATTCAACCGCGCGTTAGTGGAGAACCACCTGTGATCATCGTTGTTTCCCCGGAGGCGACTCCGGCCGATTTGGACCATATCGTCGCCCGCATCGAAGAGACCGGGCGGCAGGCACACCTTTCTGTCGGGACCGAACGCAGCATCATCGGGGTCATCGGTCCGGACGACCCCACCCTCCAGGACATGTTCGAAAGCATGCCCCACGTGGAGTCCGTCCACCGCGTCACCAAGCCTTACAAGCTGGTGAGCCGCGAATTTCACCCGCTCAACACGATCGTCGATGTCGGTTTCGGCGTCTCCGTTGGAGGCAACGAACTCGCTGTTATGGCCGGTCCCTGCTCCATCGAAAGCGAAGAGCATGTCGTCGATACCGCCCATGCGGTCAAGCGCGCCGGCGCGAACATCCTTCGCGGCGGCGCCTACAAACCCCGCAGTTCGCCTTACGCCTTCCGGGGCCTCGGCGAAGATGGCCTCCGCTTCCTTCGCACAGCCGGCGACCAGAGCGGCCTTCCCGTCATCACGGAGCTCATGAGCGTCCGAGACATCGATGCCGTCTGCCGCTACGCCGATATCATCCAGATCGGCGCGCGAAACATGCAGAACTTCATGCTTCTCGATGAGGTCGGCCAGGCGAAGAAACCGGTCATGCTCAAGCGGGCGCTCAGTGGCCAGATCGAGGAGTGGCTTCTCGCCGCCGAGTACATCATGGCCCAGGGCAACCCGAACGTGATCCTTTGCGAACGCGGCATCCGCACGTTCGAAACCGCCTACCGCAACACGTTCGACATCAACGCCATCCCGCTCGTCAAGGAGTTGAGCCATTTGCCCATCATCGCCGACCCCAGTCACGGCACCGGCAAGCATGCTTTGGTCACCCCTGTGGCCATGGCAGCCATCGCCGCGGGAGCCGATGGGCTCATGATCGAGGTCCACCCGAACCCCGATCATGCCCTCAGCGATGGCGCTCAGTCGTTGACATATGAACGGTTCGCCGGGATGATGCGGTCGGTCGCCGGTATCGCAAACGCGGTCGAGCGGTCGCTTTCAGGAGTGGGAGCGACTGCAGCGGCGCGATAACGGGAAGGGTCGCGAGACCAGCGCAGCTGCGCCTCTGCGGGGTGGCGTGAGCTTGCCGGGAGTCATGGCCGAGATCTCTCTTCCCGTCTTTCAGGGCCCCCTGGACCTCCTTCTTCACCTCATCGAGCGAGACGACCTTGATATCACGGCCGTCTCGCTCGTTTCTGTCACCGACCAGTACCTCAAGGCCATCCACAACGGCAAGGCTTTCGACCCGGCTGCCCTCGCCGAATTCGTAGCCATCGGCGCGAAGCTCATCTTCCTCAAGTCGCGCGCCCTCCTCCCCCGCCCGCCCGAAGACGCCGCTGCGCTCGAAGAGGATGACGATGTAGGCCGCGAGCTGGTCGAGATGCTGCGCGAATACAAGCGCTTCCTTGAAGTCGTCGAAATTCTGGAACAGCGCCAGCAGTCCGGCATTCGCGTCTATCCGCGCATGGCCGCCGCGCCAGTAATGCAGGCCGGCACCGGGCTGACCAGCGTCACAATGGAGAAGCTCTGCGCGGTCATGGTCGAAATGCTCGGCCGCACCCCCGCTGAACCCCGCGCCATCCTCCCCCGCGATGCCGCCATGACCCTCGGCGACCGTGTCCACGACTTCCGCGACCGTCTCCGCCGCACTGGCCGCTTCTCCTTCCGCCGCATGATCCTCGAATGCCGGGACCGCCTCGAGGTCGTTGTCTCCTTCATGGCGATCCTGGAGCTGCTGAAGAGCGGCGAATGCGACGCCCGCCAGAGCGCGGCCTGGGGCGACATCGAAGTCGTCGCTCTCGCACCCGTGCGAGCCTAACGCCCGCACAGCGAGGAGGCCCGTTCGACCAACGGGCCTCCCAAACCTCGGAGCCTGGTCAGGGGATCAAATTGATGACACAGTGCCTGTCGGCGGAGCCACCGGCGCGATTGTCGTTGGACGTGTCGGCCGAAGACCCCGGTACATTGCGTAGGTCAGGCCGCCGCTGCCCCAGACCGCGAAGAAGAACAGTGCGAGCAGGTTCACGCCGGGGATAAGGAAGACAACCAGGAGGAGCACCGTCCCCAGCGCCGCCTCTCCGATCGGATGACCCGGCAGGTTGCCCGCTGGCCGCTGAAGAATGAGCCGGCCCAGCCAGGTCCCGACCACGACATATCCGAGCGCCGTCAGCACCGGGATGAGCACGAACAGGATGCCCACGCCAACCCAAAAGCCAACGATCGAGGCGATCGCGAGAGCACCCAGCACCGGCAGCGCGAGCAGCGTGACGAAACCGGCCAGGATCGTCTGCCCTGGCTTCCCGCTCAGCGAGGCGGAAGCTTCGCTCAGTTGCCGCCCGCCAATCATCGCGAAGCCAGTCGCCAGCACCAGCAGTGCCACGCCCAGCCCGATGAACAGGATGAATCCGAAGAGGATCACCCATCCGGCGCTGAAGAACATTCGGGACGTGCGGTCGATGCTGCCGGTCACGCTCGCGCCCGGATCTCGCCTCAGCTCGCTGCGCACAAGCTGGACGTTCTTCACCCTGGAGCCCGCGGACAGGGTCAGGGTACCGTTGATG
>JBGOVF010000086.1:0-7947 GCA_041477975.1 Tepidiformaceae bacterium | reverse complement strand
CGAACCATGGACTTCGAAGGGCCGTACGGCTGGGGACTCCCGGTCGGTCTGACGTTCGCACTATGAGCGGATAGTGTCGCTCGACCCTCCACCGCTACAGCCTCCGCCGCCCCGCGAACCCGCCACCCAGCGTGTGCCACCACCCAATCTCCGGTTCGCCCAGCAGGTAGCACAAGAACACCACCTCGCCGTCCGGGCGCTGGTGGTAGAAGTCGATGAGGCCGCGTTCCGGGTCCTTCAGTTCGATGCCCCGCGCCTCCAGCTGGCCCGCGGCCATCCGCAACTCGCGGTTCAGCGCCTCCGCTTTGTCCTCCTGCGAATCCTCCGGCTCCCAGGCATTCGCCAGCAAGGCGCCGTCGCCGCTTGCGCCCCGGGATTGCGCGGCCACCGCCGCGTTCAACACCCGCAAAGCCAGGAACGCTTCGCGCAGCCGCTCCAGCACTGGCACAACCTCCGGCAACAGCCCTTGTGCTTCAGCGACGCTGTACAACTTCAGCGCTTCACCCTCGTCAACGGAGCCAACTAACAACTAACAACTAACAACTAACAACTGCCATCACACAAACAGATGCAGCGGCATGTGCGTCGGATGCACCGAAGAGCCGCTCTCCAGTGTCGCCAGCTCCATCAGCTCGTCGTGAACGCCCGGCCCGATGATGACGTTCCGCCCCACGTGCAGCCCGCTCGGGATGGTCACGCGCTTGCCCACGATGTTGATGCCGGTGTTCACGATGTCCGGCCGCTGAAAGTTCGCGATCGAATCGTCGCCTTCGCCAACCACCGCGTTGCGGCCCACGGTCACCTCTTTGTCCAGGATCGAACGGTCGATAGTCGCACCCGCGCGGATGACGCAGCGGTGTTGGATTACCGAATCTCGCACAGTCGCGCCCGCTTCGATAATCACGCCGGGCGATAGCACGGACCGCGTGACATCGCCATCGATGCGCGAATTGGGCGAGATCAGCGAGTTCACGATGTGCGCCTGTCCTCCGATTCGCGCCGGCGGGAGGATGGCGCCGGCCGTGCGCAACCGCAAGTCCGGGTCGTCCAGGTTCAGCGAGGGGTTCGCCGCCAGCAGGTCCATGTGCGCCGAGTGGTACGCCTCCACCGTGCCTACATCGCGCCAGTACGACTGGTACTGGTAGCCGAACACCCGGTGCGTCTGGAACATCCGCGGGATGATGTCTCGCCCGAAATCGTGTGCGGAGCCGTCGCCGAGGTCCGCGTCTGCCTGCAACTGCTCCACCAGCACATCCTTGTTAAAGACATACACGCCCATCGAAACCCACGGCGAACGCGGCTTCGCCGGCTTCTCCTGGAAGTCGACTACGCGCCCGTCCCGGTCCAGGTCCAGCACGCCGAAGCGGTGAGCCTGTTCCCGCGGCACGCTGTACACCGCCACCGTCGCATCCGCCTCCTGGCTGCGGTGGTACGCGATCATGTTCCGGTACGAGGTCAAGTAGATGTGGTCGCCCGCGAGCACGAGCACTTCCCGTGCTCGCGATTCCTCGATGACGTAGAGGTTCTGGTAGATCGCGTCCGCCGTGCCCGAATACCAGTCCATGTCGGCGCGGCCAAGGTACGGCTGCAGCATCTGGATGCCGCCCTCGAGCGTGTCGAACCCCCAGGGACGGCCCGCCCCAATGTGGTTCACCAGCGAACGCGGCCGGTACTGCGTCAGCACCGCCACCTTCGTGATGCCGCTGTTGCCCACGTTGCTTAACGCGAAATCGATGATCCGGTACTGGCCGCCGAACACAACCGCGGGCTTCGCTCGCTGTTCCGACAGGACCGAAAGCCGGTCGCCCTGCCCACCCGCAAGGATCATCGCCAGGACGTTTATCATCTGCGCCCTCTCGAGCGCATTCTACGCGGGGGCGATACCCGCGTGTTCCGCGCAGCGCAGTCCTTCGGCTAGCAAGCCCGTTGCAGCGCGGCCGCCTCCGAACGCAACACCATCGCAAACGCGCAGTCGCGGCAGATCACCGTCGCGTACTTCGTGCGATGCAGATCGGCGCCCGCCTCCACATCCGCGACCTCGAGTCGCGAATGGGCCCGCGTGACGCGCCCACAGAGTGGACAGGGCCCATGATTCCTGGTGCTTCGAGACATCTCCCTACCTCAAAGCCCCGCCACAGTCATGGTTCCACGCCCAAACGGCCGCGCCAATCAGTGCTACCGCCTACGGGATTACCCTCGGGAGTTCTCAGCGCCAGTTCCCGCCGCAAGTTCCCCGGCAGGACCTCGCTCTCTGCTCTCTGCTCTTTTGCTCTCTCAATCCGGCGGCCGTCTCCCGCCCTACGCCGTACTCCCTCTATACTTAACGTCCCATGACCGCTCCGGCAGCCTCCTTCGATGACCAGCGCGACGAGGCCCTCGCAGCGCTGGAGGCCGCGTCCGAGCAGGCCGTCATCGACGCCTGGCGCGTCACCTGGCTCGGCCGTCAGGACGGCCGCGTCACGAACATCCTCGGCGCAGTGCGCGAACAGCCCCAGGGCCAGCGCGCCGCCTACGGCGCTGCCGCCAATGGCCTCAAGAAGAGTCTCGAATCAGCTCTCGAAGCGAAGCTCGCCGCACGCCACGCCGCTGCGGTCGAGACCCTCACTACCACTGCCGCCCTGGACGTCACTCTGCCGGGCCGCCCGCAGCCCATCGGCCGCCTCCACCCAGTTACCCAGACCCTCCGCGATTGCATCAAAGCGTTCGCGGAGATGGGCTTCCGCGTCGCCGAAGGGCCGGAAGTCGAATGGAGCCGCTACAACTTCGATGCCGCCCGCATCCCCGAAGACCATCCGGCGCGCGACATGTGGGACACGATCTGGGTCAACAAGATCATCGATGGCGAGCGCAACATGCTCCTGCGCACACACACCACGCCCAACCAGGTGCGTGTCATGGAGCGCACGCCCGAGCCGCCGATCCGTGTGCTCGTCCCCGGCAAGTGCTACCGCAAGGAAGCGACCGACGCCACGCACGAGTGGATGCTCACCCAGATCGAGGGGCTCGCGGTCGACGAGGGCGTCCGCATGAGCGACCTCAAGGGCGTGCTCTACGAATTCGCCCGCAAGCTCTTCGGCCACGACCGCCGCATCATCTTCCACCATAGCTACTTCCCGTTCGTCGAACCCGGCGTCGAAATGGCCATCGATTGCTTCATCTGCCGCGGCTCCGGCGCCGAATGCCACACCTGCCACGGCACGGGCTGGATCGAGATCCTCGGGGCCGGCATGGTCCACCCGGAGATCATTGACAACGCCGGCTACGATTCCGCCCGCCACACCGGCTTCGCCTTCGGCATGGGCGTGGAGCGCGTCGCCCTCCTGCGCTGGGGCATCGAAGACATCCGCCACTTCTACGCCAACGACCTGCGCTTCCTCTCGCAGTTTTAACGGGCTGCTAGCTGTTGGCTATTAGCTGCTAGAGGTTCAACCCCCAGCGAAAGGAGTTTGAATGCGCCCGTTTCAAGGGTTGATCGTCTGGCAACGAGCGCACGCACTCACCTTGCGGATCCACGGCGAGACGAACACCTTCCCGAAGGCCGGAATGTTCGGGCTCACGAACCAGATGCGCCGCTCCGCGAGTTCGATCGCCTTTAACATGGTCGAAGGAGTCGGCGCTCGATGAGGCCAACAGTTCCATCGCTTTCTCGGGATCGCGCTTGGCTCCGCTACGGAACTCGAATATCAACTGATCCTGGCGCGAGACCTCGGGTACATGACCGCTGATTGCCAACTGGAGTTGGACCGCGACCTCGTTGAGATCAAGAAGATGCTTGTTGCTTTCCGAAAGCGGCTGCGCGGTACTAACAGCTAGCAGCTAGCAGCTAGGAGCCCTCATGAAGCTCTCCCTCAATTGGCTCCGGGACTTCGTTGATGTCGACCTTCCGGTCGCGGAGCTCGCGCGCCGCCTGATCGACGCCACCGCCGAAGTGGAATCCTGGGAAACCATCGGGGCCCAATGGGACGCGGACAAAATCCGCGTCGCGGAGGTCGTCGCCGTCGAGCCGCACCCCAACGCCGACCGCCTCCGCCTCGCCACCGTCGAAACAGGGTCGGGCCGCCAGCAAGTCGTTTGCGGCGCCCCGAACCTGGCCGTCGGCCAGAAAGTCGCCTTCGCCACCGAAGGCGCGCGCCTCATCGATGGCCACACCGGTGAACCAGCGACCCTCAAGCTGCGCCCCATTCGCGGCGTCGAATCGGCCGGCATGGTCCTCAGCGAGAAGGAGCTCGGTCTTAGTGAAGAGCACGAAGGCATCCTCGTGCTGGCTGCGGACGCCCCGCCCGGCCGACCGCTCGTCGAGCAACTCGGCGACATCGTCTTCGACATCTCCACCTGGGCGAACCGCGCCGATCTGCTCGGCGTCCTTGGCTTTGGCCGCGAAGTCGCTGTCCTCACTGGCAGGCCTCTGCGCGAGCCCGACCGCGCCCACGGTGCTTCCTCGCGGAGAGCGGCCGATCTCGTCGCCGTCAGCATCGAGGACCGCGACCTTTGCCCGCGCTTCACCGCCTCGGTCATCGAGAACGTGACCATCGCCCCGTCGCCCGCGTGGATGCGGGAACGCCTCACGCGCCTCGGCATGCGGCCCATCAACAACGTCGTGGACATCACGAACTACGTCATGCTCGAAACCGGCCAGCCGCTCCACGCCTTCGATTACGACCTCGTCCGCGGCAAGCGCATCGTCGCCCGGCGCGCGAAGCCCGGTGAGAAGCTGGTGACTCTCGACGGCGTTGAGCGGGAGCTCGATTCCGAGATGCTCTTCATCTGTGACGGCGAAGGCCCCGTGGGTATCGCCGGCGTCATGGGCGGCGGCAACTCCGAGGTGACCGCGAACACCCGCAACGTCCTGCTCGAAGTTGCGAACTTCAAGCCCGGCTCCATCCGCCGGACGTCCACGCGCTTGAAGCTTCGGACCGAAGCGTCGCTCCGCTTCGAAAAGGGCATCGGACCGGAAATGGCCGAATACGCGCAGCACCGCGCTCTCCACCTTTTTGAGCAACTCACGGGTGGAGTCATTGCCTCAGGCCTGGTCGATGTCTACCCCGGCAAACAGCCGCGGCCAACCATCAGGGTCAGCGACGCCCGCGTCGAGCAGGTTCTGGGGATCTCCATCCCGGCTTCCGAGGCGGAGCGCATTCTGACCGGCCTCGGCTTCGATTGCGAACGCACCGGGACGTCGTTCTCGGTCCGGCCGCCCGACTGGCGCCCGGACGTCACCATCCCCGACGACGTGATCGAGGACATCGGCCGCATTTACGGCTACGACAAACTCCCCGCCACCATGCTTCGGGGCGTCCTCCCGCCGGTGGAGCCCACGCCGCTCCCGGACCTCCGCGAACGCGTGCGCGACCTCGCTGCCGCCAACGGCTTCCAGGAGGTCATTACCTACACGTTGAGCGACCTTCCCCATCTGGCCAGAACAGTCGATCCTTCCGACGCGCGCCGGCAAGACCCGCTCACTGTCGTCAACCCCGTCGCCGCCCAGCACAGCTACCTCCGCACGACGCTGCGAACAGGGCTCCTCGAGACGTTCGCCGCCAACCGGCACCACCGCGAAGGCCCACTCCGCCTTTTCGAGATCGGCTTCGAATACCTGCCCACCGAGGCCGACCTCCCGCACGAACGCCCGGTCCTCTGTATGGTCGTTGGCGGCACCCGCGAAGCGCGCTGGGCGGGCGGTGCCTCTGAGCGCCTCGACTTCTTCGACCTGAAAGGCGCGATCGAAGGCATCTTCGCTGCCCTCGGAATCGAGCCGGCTTTCGCGGCTTCCACCGAGTACGCGATGCTGGCCGGGCACACAGCCCAGATCAAGGCAGGCCGCGAGCCGGTCGGCCTTCTCGCCCAGGTCCACCCGGATAGTGCCGCCGCCTTCGATATCGACGAGCCGGTCTTCCTCGCCGAGCTCTGGCTGGAAGACCTCGTCCGCGCCGTCCCCGAACGCCCGGCCTATCAGCCGCCTTCGCGCTTCCCGGAAGTGCGCCAGGACATCGCCCTGCTCGTGGATGCCGAGATGCCCGCCGCCCGCCTCCTGCAACTGATCCGTGCGCACCGCTCGGGCGCCGTCCGTCTCTCAGCAGACGTCTTCGATGAGTACCGCGGCGAGCGCCTCCCACCCGGCAGGAAATCCCTCGCCATCCGCCTCCGTTACCAGGCCGACGACCGCACCCTCACCGACGAGGATGTCGCCCGCATCCAATCCGGCCTCCTCAAACGTCTCGAAAAGGAACTCGGAGCAACGCTCCGCGGTTAGCCGGGCGCTCTCCGCTCCGCGCTCTTTCCTCTCTCCTCGTCGGGGAACCCCCTCATCTTCGCCCCGTCCACCGTTTTGACACTATTCGTCCACTTCTGTCACTCGAATATCACCATGTAGCCACCTGGCGAGAGAGCGGCACTCTCTTCGCGGACGGCTCAAACCACACAGGACGCGGCCCGGAGCCCGCCCCAACAGGAGACAGACAATGACCCGCATCATGACGAACATCAGCGCCATCAACGGCCAGCGCAACCTCGAGAAGACCGGCCTGCGGATGGGCAAGACCCTCGAGAAGCTCGCCAGCGGCTACCGCATCAACCGCGCCGCCGACGACGCCGCCGGCCTCGCCATCAGCGAAAAGATGCGCGCCCAGATTCGCGGCAACACACAGGCCCTCCGCAATAGCCAGGACGGCATCAGCATGCTGCAAACGGCTGAAGGCGCGATGGACGAAGTCCACACCATCCTCCAGCGCATGCGCGAACTTGCGGTCCAGGCCGCCAACGGCACGTACGCGGATAACGGCCCGGAACGCACGAGCATCGGCGAAGAAATCGTCCAGCTCCGCTCGGAGATTGACCGCATCGCCGTCAGCACCGAGTTCAACGGCCAGAAGCTGCTCACCGGCAACCTCTCGAACACGCTGGCCGGCACCTCCGCCGCTAACCTCGTCCTCAACGACGTGCTCGCCCAGTCCGTCGGTGGCGTTTCCGGTAGCGACCTTGTACCCACCGACGCTGTTCGCGCCCTTGTGACCATCCCCGGCGGCGGCATCACGCTCCCCGCGACGCTTCCGCCGGGCACCTACAACTTCAACATGAACGGCGGCGCAATCGAGCTGCGCCAGGGCACAACCGTGCTCGCGACCGCTTCCGCCGCCAACTTCAACCTGGGCGTCGCCCTGCCCACCGGCAACACGGGTAGCCTTACGTTCTCGAACGGCCTGGTCATTCAGTTCGCCAACGCGTCCGGCGCGAACTATTCCTTTGCCGACATCCAGACCGACCTCGCCACTACCTCCAACGACACCCTCGTCGTCGATGGCGCCGCCGTGACTGCGGTCCAGGCGGCAAACGCGACTCCGCAGACGTACACGATTACCTCCGGCGCCGCGGGCAGCCTGACAATGACCGGCACCGATGGTTCGACCCAGACCCTCAACGGGCTCACGAGTCTCATCGCCAACGAATCGCGCACGCTCAACTTCGACCAGCTCGGTGTCCAGGTCACCGTGGCCGCCGGCCCCGGCGGTATGGCCATCGCCAACCTCGTCACCGCCCTCACGACGGCTGGCAATGCCTCCATCGTCGTCACCCCGTCGGGCCCTCAGTCCACGTTGCAGGTTGGAGCCAATGTCCCCGATACGCTCACGCTCTCGTTCGTGAACATCATGTCGGACCAGCTCGGCTCCGCTGCCTTCAAGCTCGGCGGCCCCACCGGCATCGTCAGCACGCTCGGCAACCAGGTCGTGAAGAGCATCACCGATGCCCACAACCTGATGTCCGCCCTTGATGGCGCCATCCAGACGATGAACAGCACCCGCGGTACCCTCGGCGCCGCTCAAAACCGCCTCGAGCACACCATCAATAGCCTCGGCGTGAGCGTCGAGAACCTGAGCGCGGCGGAAAGCCGCATTCGCGATGCCGACATCGCAGCACTCTCCAGCGACCTCGTCTCGGCCCAGATCCTGCAGT
>JBGOVF010000436.1:0-3071 GCA_041477975.1 Tepidiformaceae bacterium | reverse complement strand
GGCCACGAGCTGGTAGTCAGCCACCGTCAGCGGATTGAGCCCACTCGATGCCCCGGCGATGAGGCTGGCGGTCACCGGGTTGTTCGTGGTGCAGACCGTGACCGGTGTATTCGTGGTACCGGACGAGGGGCCGGAGAGGTTGAGCTCGCTCACGCTCGCGGAGGCGAGAGGCGGAGGCACGTAGAGAATGCCGGCCGGAGTGCCGGTCGTGTTGCCCGCCCCAGGGGAGAGCGTGACGCTGCTGGAGATGCTGACCGCGCCGTTGGCGGCCTGGGCGGTAACGATCATCTGTCCGCTGCCACCGCTTGCAGCAAGGGAGGCGTTGATCGAGCAGGTGGCCGTCGTGCTGCCGCTACCGCTGCCCGGCGCGCCGCCGGGACACACAACATTCGCGACCAGCCCGCCAGCGATGGTCATGACTGAGTTGTAACTGCCCGAGTTGCCTGAGCCGTTGTTCGTAAACGTGGTGGTGAAGTTGAGCGTGCCCGCTTCGAAGACCGCGGGGAGCGACCCGGCGTTGCTCGCCGCGACGCTTTCGTTCTGGACCGTGAGGGCGCCGGGGTCCGTCGAGGGATTCGCGGGCGTGCCATCGCCGCCGCCGTCCCTGGCCGTGAACGCACCCGGTGCCAGGTTCGTGCTCGACCCGTCCGCGACGTTTCGGATCTTCGCGTTCACTGTGATGGTCGCGATAGGAGTGTTCGCGCCGAGCGACGGCAGCGTACACGTGAAGCTCTGCGTGCCCACCCCGGCGCAGAACGTCGGCCCCAGACCGCCGGTGAAGGACGTCACAACCAGGTTTGGCCCGAGGTTGCCGGCTAACACCAGCCCCGCTAGCACCGGTGTCGCGGCGTTGCTGGTGAAGTCAAGATCGTAGGTGACCACGTCCTCCGGCTGAACGGTTGCGGCGTTCGGGGTTTGCGCCACCGTGAAGGATGTCGGCGCCGCGATAGCGTGCGCTTCGTTGATCGCGCCCTGTGAGACGAACGCGGCGAAAAAGGCGAGCGCCAGCACGAACGGCGCCGCGAGGCTTCGCGTTCTCCGGATTGTCTTCGGGTGCACCATCGTTCGTAGCTCCTAGTAGTTGAAGGAAACCGAAACGCCCTTCAGCTTCGAAGCCGAACCGCCAGTCAAGTCCACGACGAGGAAGTACACGTTGGCGCCGTTGTCGACGACGTGCGCGAAGGCGTTGGCCGTCTGCGGCGACAAACCGGCGCTCGAGAGTACCTCCACGAGCTTGAACACCTGGGCGGTCTGGTCGCCGTTGGCGATGGGTGTGTAGTCGAGCCGGATCTTTACGGCGTCGCCGCTGCCTTCGAAGGCCGCCGTCATGGTCGTGATGGCTGCGCCCTGCGGAAGGATCACCGGGGCGTAATACCGCTGCGAAGCCGCGTCGGTGCCGACCGCGTTCAGTTGGTTGAAGCTCTTTTCGTAGATCGCCAGGTCGTTCATGGGCATGAACGTGCTGGCGGCGATGGCGATCTTCCCGGAGGTGGGCGCGGAGCTGCCCCCACTGCCGATTTCACCGGTGTTGAGCTGGCCCGAGTCCTGCGTGTAGTTGACCCAGATGGCGTCGCCCGGGTTGAGCTGCGTGAGGGTGTTAACGAAGCTCGGGATGCCGGGCGCGTAAAGCTGGTACGACTGCGTCGCCGGGTTCCAGCGATACACCGAGGAGAACTGGCCGCTGATGCTCGAAAGCGCCTCGGAGGGCGGCCTGGCCGCGCCCAGGTAGGAGACGTTGTTCCAACCGCGAAGGAGCGAGGCGGCACGCGCATCCTGGTCGCCGGCTGCCATCGCCGCCAACCCGATGGTGACGCAGAGTGCGAGCGCCACCGCTATCGTCTTCGTCCGCTTCATTGCCAACCCTCCGGGCCGCCTCCACCTGGAGGACGGTTACTGGTAGGGCCAGCGTAGGGTCGGGGGTCCGCGGCCTTAATGGGCGGATGCCCGATCCCCTGTCGGCAACCTCCCTGATCCGGCTGTGGGAATCCCTTATCGCTCCACGCGAAAGGGCGGACTTGCGGCCCGCCCCGCGCGTAAGGCGCTGTGAAGGGATGGCCGTCAGGAAGAAACGACCACCCGTTCCGCTACGATCACGTCGCGGGAGATGTACTCCTGGCCGCTGGAATCGAGCTCGCCACCGCAGGTGATCATCGTGATCCACTCTTTGTCCTTGGGCTTTTCCGGCGGCCAGATGATGTCGCCCATGGGAATGGCGTCGCGGTTGTAGCGCTTGTTGGAGATGACCTTGTAGGCATACTCCGTGCCGTTCTCCATCGTAATCGTAATCTCGTCGCCCGCGACGCTCTTGGCCAGGCTCACGAACGGCGCCGGAATGCTGTGGTAGTAAACGTGCGCCGCGAAGACGGCGTTCCCGCCCCAGCCGGGCCTGTCGTAGATGTAGTACCAGCCGACGTCCGTGTTCTCTTTGCCCGGCTTCGGCGTATCGAGTTCGTTCCGGGAGTTGATCGCGAGCTCCTCGATCGGCGCGTCCACCTTGAAGCGCGGGATCTTCATCCGCGCGACGGCGCCGTTGAACGGCGTCGGTGTCGGCGTGGGCGTGCTCGTGGCCGTCGCAGTGGGTGTCGCAGTGCTCGTGCTCGTGCTGGAGGCGGTAGCGGTCGCCGGCGAGGCCTCTGGGCTGGCGTCGCTGCTTCCGCGGCCCATAGCCAGCGCGACGACCAGCACGCCCGCGCCCAGGGCGAATACCGCCAGCGATACGTAACGTGCGATCTTCAAAGCCGTCTCCCCCGGTATGGAAATCGTCGCCGGTTCAACCTAGCGCAACAGGTTCGAACGCGACACCAATTCGAAAAGCTCCGTTAACCGCCTCATTGGACGCGCTTCGCGACGACAACGTCGCGGTCCAGGTACTCGCCGAGGCCGTTCGCCTGCGTTTTCAGAAACCGTCCGCCGCAGGTTATCAGCGTTATCCACTCCTCGTTTTCCGGCCGCTGCACGTCGCCGAGCCGGCCCGCGATCAGGTCGCCGGTTGGCATCGTTTCGACATCGTAGCGGTGGTAATAGAAGACGCTGTACTGGTAGGCCGGGCCGCCGTCCATCTGGATGGTGAT
>JBGOVF010000297.1:0-3930 GCA_041477975.1 Tepidiformaceae bacterium | reverse complement strand
GAAGCGACCGAAGCGGTTGCCAGGGCGGGAAGCGCGAGCAAGACCAACGTGTCGCGGCGCCAGTAGAGACCGGCCGCCAACGCCGCGGTCCCAAGGATATAAGCGGCAGGTAGCGCCCACGGTTGCTCACCCGTGAAGGTGGTCGCTGACTGCGTCCAGGCGATCGCAGCGCTGCCGAGGACGGCGGAGAACCCGAGCAGCCACTTTCCTGGTCGCCACGTCTGCCAAAGGGCGGCCCCGGCGACGTAGCCGCCCGCTGCCACGGCGGCGAACCACGGGCCGAACCACTCGTTCGGCAGGTTCACGATTGACCCGAGCGAACCCCAGGCGACGAGCGCGGCGGGGATTCCGGGCAGCGCATATAGCCACCCGTAGCCGCGAGTAGCGAGTGCAAAGTAGAGCGCGGCACAGGTGCCGGAGGCGAAGAACCAGAGCACGTCGTTTGGCATCTGGTCGTTGCTCAGCACCTGCGTCCGCAACGCGATGAAATCGATGGGTACCAGGACCGCGCCGAGCGCCAGGAATACCGGGCCGGCTTCCCTGACTCGCTCCCAGCGATGGAGGCCCAGGCCCAGCCCGAGGAAGCCGACCGCGTACGTGCTCAGGATGGCGAAGCGCAGCGTGCCGTTGACCGATTCGCCCTGCACGGCCACGAAGATGATCGCCGAGATCGAAAGCAAGAAGGCGCCGACGTAGAGCAGGATGTCTGCTTGCCGTTCGGCCGCCCAGCCGATGGCGGCGCGGCCAAGTTCACGCGAGCTGCGGCGCGGCGGGCCAGCCGGCTGCGGCGGGATGGCCGCGCGGGGCGGCACGACGTGGGCCGGAGCCGTCGTCACGGCCGCATGTGCAGGCCGACCGAAGAGGACGGGAGCGGCGGGCCGAGGGCGCGCGGGAAACGCCGAGGCGGCTTCGGGCCGAAGCTGAACGTCAGCGGGCCGGGGGGCCGGAGCGGGTGGCTGTACTACGGCCACGGGAACGGGCGCGGGGCCGCGCCGCCGAGCCAGCACAGCATCCAGCCGTGCGGTGTATTCGTTGCAGATTCGCCTGAAACTCGATGAGTCGAGGCGGTGTGCTTCGTACTCGGCGCTCATCAGGTTGAGGAATCGGGCCAGGGCGGCTGGCGAGTCCTTGATTCGCGGGGCGGTCCATGCGGTGTGACACGCGGGGCAGGTATCGACCGTGAACCGGGCGCCGCACGACTCGCAGTAGCGGAACGCCTCAAGGTTTGTAACCTGGTCCGTCCGAGCCGGCGGGCTGATAAACCAGCCTACGCCAGCCAGGATCGCGCCAAGAACGAACATCACGGCCAACGGACCCGCGGCCTCATAGGCCACGACCGCCACCCCGGCGATCACCGGCGAACCCAACGAGAGGGCCACGATCACAAGGATGAGCTTGACGAACCAGTGCTGGGAACGTAACTGGGTGAGCAGCCCGGGCGACGATTGCGGTGTGTTGGCGGCCATGGCATGCGCTCCTGCGGACCGGACCAGCATAGCTTCTCCTTCGAGTGCGGCTGACCGGGACTGCCAGAGGGCTCGATATCGAGCGACTAAGGGCTCGGTTTGGCGCAGACGCCCGAGGCCCGAGGCCCGAGGCCCGAGGCCCGAGGCCCGAGGGTACGATTGCCGGCGTGGGGTTCTTCGAGGAAGTACGGGCATGCAGGACCTGCCCCGGCGTGGTTGCCGGGACGGCGGCGATCGGCGCCGGCAACGGGCCTGTGCCGTGCCCGGTGATGTTCGTGGGCGAGGCGCCTGGGCGGTTCGGCGCCGCGCGAACCGGCGTCCCTTTCTCCGGAGATGTGGCCGGACGACGGTTCGAAGCCCTGCTGGGCGAAGCGGGGCTGCGGCGGGATGAGGTGTTCGTGAGCAACGCCGTGCTCTGCCTCCCGACGGACGGATGCGGCCGCAACCGCCGCCCGCGCACATCAGAGATTCGAGCCTGTTCCGCATGGCTGGCTCGCACACTCGACACCGTGCGACCGGAGGTGGTGGTCGCATTGGGCCGCGTGGCACTGGATGGCCTGGCGCGGATCGAGGCTCACGGGCTGGTGCTCGCGCGAGATTGCGGGCGGCCGGTGGCATGGCATGGCGTGACGGTGGTTGCGGTCTACCACCCGGGCGCACGCGGCGCGGTGCACCGGCCGTGGGCGAAACAAGTGGAAGATTGGCGAGCGCTCGGCACCCTCCTGTACACGCATAGCGCCCGGTCATAGGATTCCCGCGCACTCCTACCCACCCGAGGTACCCCATGGAACACCGGCTCGTCACCACCGGCCTTCGCTTCCCCGAAGGTCCGCTCGAACTGCCCGGCGGCGACATCCTCGTTACCGAAATCCAGTCGGGGACGCTCACCCGAATCAAAGCCGATGGCTCGAAATCCGTGTTCGCGACCACCGGCGGCGGGCCGAACGGCGCCGCCATCGGACCGGACGGGGCCATTTACATCGCCCAGAACGGCGGCTTCAAGTGGACCGAGCGCGCCCTGCCGGATGGCACGGTCGGCGTCTTTCCCGGCGAACAGCCTGACGACTACATCGGCGGCCAGATCCAGCGCGTGAGCCCGGACGGATCGCAGGTGACGACCGTCCACCGCGAATGCAACGGCGAGCGCCTGAAGGGGCCGAACGACCTTGTCTTCGACCGCGAAGGCAACTTCTACTTCACCGACCACGGCAAGAACCGCCCGCGAGACCGCGACCGCACGGGCGTCTTCTACGCGTCGCCAGACGGGAAGATGATCAAGGAGATCGTCTTCCCGCTGGAGGGCCCGAACGGCATCGGCCTCAGCCCGGACGAGAAGACGCTGTACGTGGCCGAAACGCCGACGGGGCGCGTCTACGCGTTCCCGCTCTCTGGCCCGGGCGAAATCGCGGGACGGCGCGTGCTGGCGACCGTGCCCCAGGGCGGCCCGGCCAACCTGGGCATGTGCGATTCACTGTGTGTCGACAGCGAGAGCAACGTCATCGTGGCTACTCTGGTGAACGGGGGCGTGACCAGCATTTCGCCGGACGGTAAGACCACGCACTACCCGTGCCCGGATGTGCTCACGACGAACGCCTGCTTCGGCGGCCCGGACCTGCGCACGCTGTATGTCACGCTGAGCACGACAGGCAAGCTCATCGCGTTCGACAACTGGCCGACGAAGGGGCTGAAGCTGAACTTCCAGCAGTGAGCGAAGAGGAAAGAGCAAAGAGCGCAGAGGGTGGGCCCGGCGAACCTTCGGGTGGACTTGTGCCGCATGGCCGCGATGGGCCCACCGGGCCCCGTGGGGGCGAACGATTGGTTCCCATGCGGGAGCTGTCTGGCGTGGGTGGGGGTCGTGGAGGTTGTCGCTCTCGTAGTGATTCGACTCTTCGGGTGAGCCGGCGCGCGGGGCGGTGAGACCGTGCCCGACGACGAGGCCGACGCTCGGCCGGTCGCATGGCCCAAGCGGCCACGGAGGGCCGCGACTCCGGAGGTGGTGCGGACTCTACGCGGGCTGGGCGTAGAGCTGGACCTGGATCGTGACCGTGTCTTCGACCGTGACGAAACCGGCGAGGTCCGGCTTCTTGATCTCGAAGTCGCTGTACTTGAACTTCACCGTGCCGAGGCCGCTGAGGATGGTGCCGTCCGTTTTCACCTTCAGCTCCCAGGTCACCTCTTTCGTGACACCGTGGAGGGTGAGGTTGCCCGTGAGCTGCATCACCGTATCGGTGGCGCTGAAGGAGGCGGGCATGCCGGTGAGCTTCAACGCAACGAAGGTTGCGTTCGGGAACTTCGAGGTTTCGAGCGCGGACTGGGCCTTTGGGTCGCGCATCGCTTCGTCGCTCTTCAGCGATTTCAGGCCGACCGTGAACGCGGTCTGCTTCGAGGAATCGAGGCCGTCGGCTGCGAAGTGGAACTCCCCTTTCACGTCCGAGGTGGTCCCCTTGGCGGTCGAGGTGGTGGG
>JBGOVF010000192.1:0-5435 GCA_041477975.1 Tepidiformaceae bacterium | reverse complement strand
TTCTTCGGGGAAATAGCGCTCCTCAAAGGCACGCCAAGGACGGCCACAATCACCGCGGTCACGGCGGCAACTCTGTGGACCCTATCCGGAGAGGCGCTCAATCGGTGGCTGGAGCAGACGCCCGCTCTGAAAGAGCGCATGCAAGCCGTGATGCGCCGCCGCGAACTGGCGAACGCCCTCAGGGCGCTCCAGTAGGGCTTACCGGCTCGGCCTGCGGGATGAGTGGACTTTCTACAGCACGAGGGGCCTGCTCCTCCGCACCCTCCCAGGTGGCGAACATCTCAACCCAGTAGGGCAGGTCGTCCGCGATGCATTCGCGCATGACCCAACGGAAGGGGTTGGTCCAGCGGATGCCCTGCCCGCGCGGGCCGCGCGGGCCGCTCCCGCCAAAGAACGGCAGCACCTCCGGCGAGCCCCAGAGCCCCTGGTACGCCATCCACCACCACTCGTCGTCCGTCCGCAAGAGTGGCAGATCGCGGAGCGTCTTCTCCGGTGGCATGACCTTCACGTTTTCCGTGAACACCGTCACCCCGTTGCCGGCGCCGTGGGGGTCGGCAACCCAGTCAATGGCATTGCGTTGTTCGAGCACAAACTGCGACGGGATCGAGTAGTCGCCGAGGAAGGGCACGCGCAGCTTCCGCGTCATCGAGGGGTGGTAGCCGTTGGGGTTGTGGTCGAAGTAGCTGGCGTGGGACCCGCGCGCCATAAAGACCATTGGGTGGTCGCCGGAGCGGCTCTCCACGCCCGCGTCGTTGACGCGCTGGAGATCTTGCCAACGCCGCCACCGGCCGAGGTCGTGAGCGCCGTAGGCAGCGCCCAGGGGCCGGAAGGCGCCATCGGCCCGGGGAAGAACGAAGAGCGTGATGCCTTCCCAATCGCCCTGGTGGCGGTTCCAGGCGTCGTTGTAAAACAAAAACCACCAGTACTGGATCGCGATGGCGGCTGACAGTGGATGGCCTTCGCCGATCTCCGGCAGCTCGCGGCCTTCGAGCACGCGTGCGTAAATCTCGTGTGGATAGAGGCGTTCCCGCGGCGGCCGCTGCCGGTCGGTCTCGATGATTCGCGTGTAGCGGTCCCACACGCCCACCGAACACCCGCACTCTGCTTTCGGCACCAGAACCGACCAGTGGGCCTGGAACTGGCGGCCGAACGGAAACAGGTGTCGCACAATCTTCAACGGGTTGCCGCCGTGGAGCCACGGAATCTCCAGTGAACTCTGCTCTTCGTACGGTTTGCCAAGTTCGGAACGAATGTCTTCGATCGAACTCTTGCCCGGCATGTCGGGCAGCCATTGCCAGCGGCCGGCCCGGAGCCGGGCGTGACGCAACATGATGTTCACGGAGCGCGGGTGGTAGTCAGCGCCGTACAGGCTGGCGTTCTCTTCCGTGCGATAGGGCGGGCCAAATTCGCCGGCTTCCGGGAACATCGAGAGGCTCGGGCGGTACTGCAAAGCAAGCCGTCTGCGCACATCCTCGCTCAGCGTCGTTTCGCCGGCTTCCGCTTCCTCCTCCTTCCTGGTCCGGGGCTTTCCGAACAGCCGCCCGCGCGTCACCGTCGCGATCAGCAGCCGGCCAATCGCCAGCAGCAGAAGCACCGTGAGGATGATTGGGACGACGACAATCGCGACGGCCAGCGAAATCAGCAGGAGCAGCCCATCGACGAACACGAGAAACAGCGGCAGCCAAAAGAGCCGGGCCCTCCGCAGGCGCATGGGGCCGGCCGGCAGGTCGTCGTCGAAGTCGTAGCGGCTGCGGGGGTCTTTCGCGGTCATCGGAGTTCAACCACAGGCATTGGTAGAGAGCATAGCGGCTGGGTCGGTGGCGCGACTCTTAGGACGCGGCCGGTTGGCGCTTCCTTCCCGGCAGGCGGAGAGCGTACTCCCTGAAGACATTCACGAAGAAGAACAGGTTGAAGCGGGCGAGGGCGAGCGCGTGCATTGCGGGGTTGCGGGTGTTGAGCCCGCGCATCGAGAGCACCTGCGGGACGAGATCGATGGGCCGGATGCGCAGAATGCCCTGCGAAACCACGCCATCGGGGCCTGCGACCCCGGCCCTCCGCACGGTCGTGAAGAGCGCGGTCGTGTCGTACCAGAAGTCGATGGTGTGGTCGTTCTCGACGGCCTTGAATCCTTCGAGGACGTACTGCTGCCCGTCTGCGCCTTCGAACGGAAGGCGGTAGCGCATCCGCGTGCGGCCGGCCTCATCCTTCATGAAGAGGTTGAATTCGCCATCGCCGGCCGGGCGCTTCGAGCCAAGCGACGTTGAATCGATGGTGCCGGTCATGAGGGCGGAGTGCGCCGGGTTCTTCAGAAACGAACCGAGGTCCTCGACTCGGATGGTGGCCACGAACTTCAAACGTTCGCCCTGGGCCTTCCCGCGCTTCGCGCCGGAAGCGAAATCCTGTGCTCCGGTTGAAACGAACCCGCCCATGGTTTCGGTGAACGTGAATCCCACGTGTTTCGAAGTGGCAGTACTCATTCGATCCCTCAGAAGCCTCGCTGGACGATGTGCTCGGCCGTCCGCTCAGCAAGCGCGGCGATCGTTAAGGCAGGGTTGGGCCCGATGGCGCGCGGCACCACAGAACCGTCGGCGACGAAGAGGTTTGGGTAGCCCCAGACCTCTCCGTACGAGTTGGTGGGGCCATCCTCCGGGTCATCCGCAATCCCGCAGCCGCCAAGGGGGTGAACGGTGACAAGCTTGTGCATCACGGTCCACAAGGGATTGGCTACGTACTGCCCGCCGAGCTCCTTCGATATCAGCTTGAGCTGCGTCTCCATCCGGTCGATCAGCGCTCGGGTGTTGTCGTGCTTCCAGTCGATGTTGAGCCGGTAGCCACGGAAGAGCGACTTCTTCAACGAAACCCTGCCGTCGGAACCATCCTCGCCCATGCCGAGGAAGATCATCGTGTTTGCCGGAAGCTCCTGCTCGAGGCCGGTGTTATCGCCGGTGAGCCGGGCAACCTCCCTGTAGAACCACTTCAGCCGGGCTGCATAGGCGAGGGGCCCCCGGATGAACTTCCTCGCGTACTGCGAACGTGGCTTCACGGCGCCAACAAAGAACGCGAGGTCCGGGGCAAAGCCGCCCTCTTCGAGGTAGAAGTGATGCTCGTCATTCATCTCCCGGACCGCGAGCGTGATCGTGGGGCCGTGCCAGGGGTTGAGCGGCTCCTTCGCATTCACGGTGGCCGCCAGGAAGTCGCCGTTTCCAGAGAAGTTCCGGCCGAGCGCCGCGTTGATGTTCGGGAGAGTCTTGTACTCATCGCGGCAGCGAAGCAACAGCTCGTTCGTGCTAACCGTGCCCGCCGCCACCACCACGAGCGGAGCCCACGCTTCATCCATCAGGCCGTTGTGGCGGTTGAGGTAGTTCACCCGGTAACCGCCGTCTTCCGGGACGATCGACTTCACCTCCGCAAGGGGCTGAAGGATGGCGCCGTACCGTTGCTGCGCGACGGCGAGATAGTTGAGGTCGAGCGTGTTTTTCGAATTGAACCGGCAGCCAAGGTCGCATTCGCCGCAGTGGCGGCAGGGAGACTGGAGCACGTCGATGCCCAGGTTGTATGGGTCCTTGACATATTGGGGAGGTTCGTCCGGGTTGGGCTTGACGCCGTCGCCGAAGTAGACGGCAAGGTTCGGGCGAAAAGCCTCGGCGCCGATGGCCCTGGCAGCGGCAGTGTAGGCGGTGGTCTTCTCCAGGGCGATGCTCTCCGGGAGCGGCCGCACCCCGAGCATGCGTTCGGCGCGCTCGTAGTACGGCGCAAGCACCTCTGGGCCGAGACCGGTGGGCCAGCCTGCGCGGAAGCTCCGTTCGGGCGCCCGAATGTGCACGTTGGCATAGGTGTGGGAGCCGCCGCCGACGCCGCTGGCCGTCAGCGTGGCGATGCGTTTGAACATGCGGAAGTCGAAGAAGCCGTCCCAGCGAGACGTCCAGAGCCACTTCGACGGGCGCGCCCCAAGCCGGGGGAACTCCTCGCCCGTACGCGCTGGGCCACGTTCGAAGATCACGACGCGCTTGCCGGTCGCAGCCAGCCGGCAGGCCGTCACGGCGCCGCCAAACCCGGAGCCGATCACGATGACATCGGAGCTGCTTCCTTCAAGCCTCGGCATTGGGCCTACCCTACGCGCTTCAGTTGGAGGGTGGTGCCGCCGGCCTGGATCAGGTCGTTTTCGAGCAAACGCTGGGCGTCAGCGAGAAGATGGCCGTTCACGAAGGTGCCGTTCGTACTTCCCCGGTCCTCGATGACGAGGCCTCCATCGAGGCCGCGCTGCAGGCGGACGTGGAAACCGGACAGCTTCACGTCGGACAAGGCGATCTGGTTGCGCGGGTCTCGGCCAATGCTGATGGTGTCGCCTTCGAGCGGGAACACACGGCCGGGCTCGTCGCCATCGACCACGACGAGCAGGTCCATCAGGCGCAGACGGCGCGTCACCACCGTGGGCGAAACGAGTGATACGAGCGGAGTGGTCGCATCGGCCACTGGCGCATCGCCCACGAACTTCAGCGTGAAGATAGAGGCGCCGATCTGGATTTCCGCGTTCTCCTCCACGGTGCGCGGCCCGGTCAGGCGTTCGCCGTTCACGAGCGTCCCGTTGGTGCTGCCCCGGTCGTGGACGATCACCTGGCCCTGGGGTGTGCGTTCAAACTTCACGTGATGGCCGGAGGCCATCTGGTCGGCGATCACAATCTGGTTGTCACTTGCGCGGCCCATGTCCGTGGTCTCGGCGCCCAGCTGGAACGTGGCGCCCGCGCCATCGCCCTGCTTCTGCACGAGGTAGGCCAGGCGGGGGGCGTACGCCTTCGCGACTGCGGTGACCGTCACGCCGTCCGCGGCGGGCGGCACGGGAGTGATTGCCGCTGGCAAAAGCGTGGCGTGCGCGGGTTGCCCCGCGGCGCCCGACGGGAGGGGCGGCGGGCCGGCCGGCCGCGGTGCGGGCTCGCCGTGGCCTTCGAGGTCGCCGAGGCCAATCTTCTCCCAGGCCTTGACCAGCGGAGCCGGCGCCCACCAGTTCCAGTGCCCCATCAGGCGCATGGTCGCAGGCACCAGCAGTGCCCGGACGACAGTGGCATCAATAGCGATGGCCAGCGCCATTCCGACGCCGAGGCCCTTCATGAGCGCGATGTTCGACGTCGCGAATGCACTGATGACCACGACAAGCAGCGCCGCGGCACTGGTTATCAAGCCGCCCGTCTTTTCAAGTCCACGCGCCACGGCGAGCGTGTTGTCGCCGGTTCGCAGGTACTCCTCGCGCACCCGCGAGAGCATGAGCACCTCGTAGTCCATCGAGAGCCCGAAAACGATGGCGAACATCATCAGCGGCAGCGTCACATCGATCGTACCGAGTGACGTGTAGTGCAGGAGCCCTTCGAGGCGCCCGTCCTGGAAGATGAACACGATCGCCCCGAACGATGCCGTCAGTGAAAGCAGGTTCATGATCATCG
>JBGOVF010000107.1:0-7005 GCA_041477975.1 Tepidiformaceae bacterium | reverse complement strand
TTCCGCCGGACCATCGACGTTCACATGCGGCAGCACGCGATCGAGCCACTTCGGCATCCACCAGTTGGCGTCGCCCAGCAACTCCATGGTTGCCGGGACCAGGATGAGCCGGACGATCGTCGCATCGACCAGGATCGCGGACGCCAGGCCAATGCCGAACTCCTTGATGACGCGGTCTGGCCCCAGGACAAACGCCCCGAACACCGCAACCATGATCGCTGCGGCCGCTGTGATGACGCGTGCCGTTGCCGTCAGCCCGTGGCTGACGGCCGTTGCGTTGTCGCGTGTCTTCAGGTACTCCTCGCGCACGCGGCTGATCAGGAACACCTCGTAGTCCATCGAGAGCCCGAACAGGATTGCAAACATCATCATCGGCAGGAAGGTCTCGACCGGGCCCTTCTGGACGCCGGTGACACTCGAGAACCAGCCCCACTGGAAGATGGCGATCACCACCCCGTAGGCCGCCCCAATCGAGAGCAGGTTCATGATCGCCGCCTTCAGCGCAACCAGCACCGAACGGAACACGGTCATCAGCAGGAGGAAGCTCAGGCCGATGACTCCGCAGAAGAGGTACGGCATGCGTGACGATATCTTGTCGCCGGCGTCGATATTGCCGGCAGTGACGCCAGTCACATAGACGTGCGTCGAACTGCCCTGCAGGGCGGCCGGGATCGTCGTCTTTCGGAGGTAGTGGACGAGGTCGATCGTCTCGGACGACTGCGGTGAGCTCCCGGGAATGAGCGCGATGAGCGCCGTATCCTGCGCCCGGTTGATCACGGGCGTCCCGACTTCCGCGACGTCCGGGGCGGCCCGGAGCTTGTCGGCGATCGAGGCCAGCTCCTCCTGCTTCTGTTGCGGGCTCTTGCCCGCACCGTCCGAGAGGTCCGCCACAACGAACAGCGGGCCGTTGAACCCCTTCCCGAAGCCTTGCGCGAGAAGGTCGTACGCCCGCCGCGATCGCAAATTCGTCCCGCCGTTGCCGGCATCGGTGAACCCGAGGTGCAAGCTCAGGATGGGCGTCGCGAGGAACAAGAGGACGAAAGCCGCGATCGCGAAGTACGGCAGCGGGCGCCGCTGTATGCGGCGGCTTAGCTTGTACCAGCCGCTGTTCGTATCAACGCCCTCGGTCGAATGCAGGAACGGCACGCGCCAGCGGTCCACGCGCGTCCCCGCCAGCGAAAGCAAGGCCGGCATGAGCGTCAGCGCAACGGCGACCGACGTCACCACCACAATCGCGCCAGCCGTGCCAAGGGCGGCCACAAACGGCAGCCCGACGACGAACAGGCCGAGGAACGAAATCGCCACGACAAGGCCGGCGAACAACACGGATCGCCCCGAGGTGGTGAGCGCGAGGACCAGCGAGTCCTCCACGCTGCGACCGTGGTGCAGCCCCTCTCGGAAGCGCGTGACCACAATCAGGCTGTAGTCGATGCCCACGCCGATGCCGATCATCGCCGCGAACTGCGGGCTAAAGTCCGGCATCTTCCAGGCGTTGGCCAAGAGACCGATGAGTGCGAAGCCCGCGCCCAGGCCGAAGACCGCCGCGCCGATCGGCAGGCCCGTGGCGATCACCGATCCGAACGCAATGAAGAGGATGAGGATCGCAAACCCGAGCCCGATTCCTTCGCTCCCGAACGCGGGTTGCTCGTTCATCATCACGACAGCCCCGCCCGCCTCGACGTGGAGACCTGCTGTGTCGGCCGCGTCCGCGAGCGCAAGGAAGCTGTCCAGGTTCTTCTGGTTGACATCGAAGCCGCGGGTCGACCAGTGAACGACCGCCCGCCCAATCGTCTCGTCTTTCGAGATGGAACCCGGAGCGTCGTAGGGCGAATCCACGCCCACCACACCGGGGACCGCCGCCACATCTTTCAGCAGCGTTTCAACGCGTGGCTTTATGTCGGCGCTGCTCATGCCGCCGGGGGCCTGGAACACGAGGTCCGCGTTATCGCCCGAGCGCTCCGGGAACCGGGCCTTCAACAGGTCCTGCGCCTTCTGCGATTCGGAGCCGGGGTTCTTGAATTCGGACTGGAATTGGCCGCCGAAGAGCTGTGAGATTGTGATCAGCGCCGTAAGCAGCACAGCCCACACCAGGATCACGCGTCCGCGGCGACGGTGTGCCAGGCGCGCCCAGCGCTCCAGAAGTCCTCGCTTCTCACGGGGTCGGTTGGTTGCCAAGAGGGGCTCCTCCATTACCTGAATGGTCTATCCGCCCCGGTTGCGGTTCCCCTCGGCAACACCGGGAAGGTCTCCGATCCACCTTAGTCGAGCGCTTTGACTAACGCCTACTCCGGCGCACCTGCTCTTTCGGGCAGGCTGAGGCGAACGGCTCTCACCCGATTCCCCTGCACCACGGCTCGAACGCCACCGTCCATCTGCCGCCCAACGACGGACCGGGCGAGGTGGCGATTAAGCTCAGTCTCGGTGGCACCCGCGTTCCCGGCGGCCCTTGCGGAGCTTCGCCATATCCGGCCGGTCTCGGCTTAACCCTGTCCGTATCGACGATTGCTATAATCCGGTCCACCCACGGGTGAACCTTAAGACACCCGCCGGCGCGGCTCCGTGCCCCGTGCGAGGGCCGCATGATTCAGCCAACCGTGGAGTGGAGTCCTCGTGGAAGAACCCAAGGTCGTAGCAGAGCGGATCATCAACAACGTCGAGAAGGTCATCGTCGGTAAGCAGCGCGAACTGCGCCTGGCGATTACTGCGCTCATGTGCGGCGGGCACATGCTCATCGAGGATGTGCCCGGCGTCGGCAAAACCATGCTCGCGCGCTCGATCGCCGCCTCCACGGGCTGCGATTTCCGGCGCATTCAGTTCACGCCGGACCTCCTCCCGACAGACGTGACGGGCGTCTCAATTTTCAACCAGAAGACCGGCGATTTCGAGTTCAGGCCCGGCCCGATCATGGCCCAGATCGTCCTCGCCGACGAAGTGAACCGCGCCACGCCGAAGACGCAGTCGGCACTGTTGGAGGCGATGGAAGAGCGCCAGGCCACCGTCGATGGTGTCACGCATAAGATGCCGGCCCCGTTCATGGTGCTGGCCACCCAGAACCCGATCGAGTACGAAGGCACGTTCCCGCTCCCGGAAGCCCAACTGGACCGCTTTCTCATCCGCATGTACCTCGGGTACCCCAGCCCCACCGACGAGGTCCTTGTCCTCGACCAGCAGCAGTTACAGCACCCGATCGAGACGATTCAGCAGGTGACGGACGCCACGGAAATCCTCCAGCTCCAAAAGGCCGTGAAGGAGATCTACGTCGACCCGCTCATCAAGCAGTACATCGTGGCCCTGGCGAACGCGACACGAGAGCACGAGTCGGTCTACCTGGGAGCAAGCCCGCGCGGCTCGCTGGCCCTTTTCCGCACGAGCCAGGCCAAGGCGCTCCTGGAAGGCCGCGATTTCGTCACCCCCGATGACGTGAAGGAGCTGGCGATCTTCACCCTCGCCCACCGCGTCATCGTGAGCCCCGGCGCCAAGGTTAAGGGCATGACCCAGGCCGATGTTGTTGCCGCCTGCATTAGCCGCGTTCCTGTGCCCGGCGCACGGGCGCGGGTGTAGGCCCAGCACTCGATGAAGCGCGCCTGGGCCAACCTCTTCGGTCCCGAGCGCCGCTCGCTGACGCTCGTCCTCCTGATCCTCGCGGTCTCGGCGTTCGTCGCGTTTGGCACCGGTTTCTGGCTACTTTTCCGGCTGGTGTACATCATCGCGCTGGCGCTACCTGTCTGTTGGGCCGTCGTCTGGTGGAACACGCGCCACCTCGAAGCAACGGTTGAACGTCGCACTGCCCGCGGCCAGGTTGGCCAGGAAGCCCAGGAAGTCATCGAGGTGCGCAACCGCGACTTCCTGCCCAAGGTCTGGCTCGATGTCGAAGACCCGAGCGACCTGCCGGGACACCGCGCCCGCCGCGTCGTCATCATCCCGCCCCGCCGCTCGCGCAACTGGATCGTGACCACGCCCCTCACCCGCCGCGGCCTCTACGATTGGGGCCCGCTGCGGATTACGGCGACCGACCCCTTCGGTATCTTCAAGCGCACCCGCGAAATCGGCGGCCAGCAACAGATCCTGGTCTACCCGCCCGTCGTCGACCTTCCCCACTTCCAGGCGCCACCCGCCAACCTGCCCGGCGAAGGGCGCTTCCGCCGGCGCACTCACTACGTCACGCCGAACGCCGCCGGCGTGCGCGAATACGCCCCCGGCGATGCGTTCAACCGCATCCACTGGCGCAGCACGGCGCGCACGGGCGAGCTGATGGTCAAGATGTTCGAGCTCGACCCCGCCAGTGACATCTGGATCATCCTGGACATGGAACGGCGGGTCAATTGCGGCTCCGGCGAGCAAAGCACCGAAGAGTACGCCGTGCGCGTGGCCGCGAGCGTCGCCCGCCACTACATCGTAGACAACCGGCCGGTCGGGTTCATTACGTTCGCGAAGGACCTTCGCGTGCTGGAACCGGAACGCGGCCAGCAGCAGCTCACGCGCATCCTCGAAACCCTCGCCACGGCATACGCAACCGGCGATGCGCCGCTCGGCAACCTCCTCATGGAAGAGCAACGCCGCTTTGGGCGCCACACCACGCTCGTCATCATCACGTCTGCCACAGACGACCACTGGCTCACGGCCATCCAGTCGCTCACCCAGCGCGGCGTGCGCGCCGCGGCGGTGCTGCTGGACCCGTCTACGTTCGGCAGCGATCGCTCCGCACTCCTTATGTTCGGCCAACTCGCGGCAAGCGATATCCTGACGTACGTGGTGCGCAACGGAGACGACCTGACACTCTCGTTGACGCCAAGCGGCGCTGGAGCAGGTGCATGGCAGGGATAAATCCACCGCTGGAACGTTCGGCCGGCCGGCGCATCGGCACGGTCGCCATAACGGCGCCCCGGCTGGTGATGAGCTGGGAAGACTGGCTGACGTTCTGCGCGGCGATCGTCACCTTCTTGAGCGTAGCGGTCTCCATCCAACAGGCGCACTGGGTGAACAACATGCCGGCGCTGGCGCCGACGGCACTCATGGGCCTGCTCGTGGGCATGATCGCCGCGCGCATCCGCTTCCCGGCGGTTGGCATCCATCCCTTCGCCATCGCTATCGGGGCCGTTGTGGTCATGCTTGCTGTGCAGTCCTACGCCGACGGCGCGACCCTTGCCGACCGCCTCGGGGATGTCCGCCTGCGCATGCAGGAGTGGTGGAATGTCGTTCGCTCGGGCGACATCAGCAACGACAACCTGCCGTTCGTAACTCTGGTCCATTCAGCGTGCTTCCTCGCGGCCTACACCGCCTCCTGGGCAATCTACCGCTGGCACAACGCCTGGGTAGCCGTGGTACCGGGCGGCATCATCCTCCTCGTCAACATCAGCTTCCTGAAGGGCCAGCCGAGCGGCGCCTTCGTCATCTTCCTCTTTGGCGCCATCGTCCTCGTTGCCAGGCTGCATCTCCAAAAGAGCCAGCTCGAGTGGCACAGGCGAAACGTCGAGTACCCCGAATTCATCAGCGTCAGCGCGATCCAGCTCACGCTCTTCCTGACAACGGCGCTGCTGATCGCAGCCTGGTGGCTGCCGCTGGGGAACCAGGCGGATGCCGTGCAAGGCGCCTTCGACGCCGTCTCGGCTCCGGTCCGGGGCCACTCGGACACGCTCGTCCGGTTGTTCCACAACATCGATTCGCGCAAAGGCGCGCGTCTGCACACATTCGGCGATACCCTTCCCGTCCAGGGCCAGGTGAAGCTCGGGACGAAGCCCGTGCTCGAGGTCACCAGGACCGACACCAGGCCCGGACTCCTGCGCGGAACCAGCTACGACGACTACACGGGCAACGGCTGGAAAGCGACCACGCGCGACACAACCCGCATCGACGCGCGCGACCTCGCAATCGACGAGACGACGGGCGACTACCAGGCGCGGCAGGTCTCGGTCCTCAAAGTGAAGGCCCTCGATTCTGAGAGCACTATTCTGACGCCCGGCTCGCCGCTGGCCGCGACCATCAACAGCATCATCGACACGCCGAAGGGCTTCGCCGGGGATATCGAGCGGATGCGCAGCCGAACCGGCCTCGAGAATGGCGATACCTACAACTCCTTCGGCTCTGAGAGCCTGGCCACCGCGGAACAACTCTCCACCGCCGGGACGGACTACCCGGATTGGGTGAAGCAGAAGTACCTGCAACTCCCCAGGAGCCTTCCCCAGCGGGTGCGCGACGAAGCATCGCAGGTCGTCAAGAACGACAAGGCAACCAACCCGTACGCGCAGGCGTCCGCGGTGGAGGCTTACCTTCGCACGTTCCCCTACGACCTCCTGGTCGATTCGCCGCCTGCCGGCCGGGACCTCGTCGATTTCTTCCTGTTCGACCTGAAGCGAGGCTATTTCGACTACCAGGCTACGTCGATGGTCGTGATGCTCCGGACACTCGGCATCCCGGCACGTATCACGGTTGGCTACGCACTCGACCCCGGCACCGCTGATCAGACGACGTATACGGTGAAGAAGGACAACGCCTATTCCTGGGTGGAAGTGTTCTTCCCGAAGTACGGGTGGGTGAACTTCAACCCGACCCAGGACCGCCCGGAAGGTGGCGCCAGCGGGTTCGGCAGCAGCGGCGACGGCAATATCGAGCCGTTCCCGGACATCAGCGACCTCTTCCCCGCGGACAGCACCGACCCGCTGCCCGGCCCGCTCGTCGATGCGCTTAACGAACCCGCCGTGACCCACTCAGCTCCGCCCTGGACGCTTATCTGGTCGCTTTCGGGGGCACTTGCTGCGGCCGTGGCACTCTTCGTCGGAGGCCGGCTTACGTGGAACTGGGGCCTCGGCGCCCTGGAACCGCGGGCGCAACTCTGGGCCAAGACGCAGCGGCTGGCAGGGTGGGCGGGGCTCGGCAGCCGGCCCGCGGAAACCGCGCGTGAATGGTCGCGGCGCGTGGGCTCCGCCATCGACCGTGAGCCCGAGGCGGTCGGCCTCGCCGAAGCATACGAAGAGTCACGCTACGGCCGGCCGGACCTCCAGCGTATCG
>JBGOVF010000424.1:0-3144 GCA_041477975.1 Tepidiformaceae bacterium | reverse complement strand
CCCAGGCCCTGGAACTCACCTCCGCTTCCGACGCGGCGGCGAAAACGCGAGAAACGCATGGCCTCTTCATGGGCGTCGCCAACCAGGTCCAGGACGCCCAGCTCGACCTCGAAATCGACCACGCGCGCCTCGGCAAGCAGACCGTCGGCAGCATCCTCGATATCGTCGCCCACCACCTCAACGACCACGCGAACCAGCTCAAGACCCTCCGCGAAGCCTGATGGGCCGCTAGTCCAGGCGCTCCATCCGGCTCAAGAGCTCGTCATACGCGTCCGCGGTCATTGGGCGGACCACCCTGCCAAGCCCCGTCCAGTGGCTCCACTTCCAGTCGCCGGTGGCGCGCGGGTGAGCCCCAGGCGCAGCTACGGGCGCCTCTTTGCTCGCCAGCATCAGGTGGTAGTGCTCGCCCAGCGGTACGGTCTCGTTCACGATCCCAATCCAGTAGCGCATCTCGCCGCCATCCGGCGCGAACGTCGTCCCGAGATAGCGGTATCGTCCCGCCATCGGCCGCGACGCGCTGTTGGTGTAGCGCGCAGTCGCACCGAAACGGCTTCGCACCGCGGCGCCGCCCAGCGCATAGAGCCGGTTGGTGCTGATCGCCTGCTCTAGACCCACATCGCCCAGCCCCAGCAAGTCGCGCAGCACGAACTCCACGAACTGTTGCGCCACGGGATCCGGGTCGTCTTCCAGCGCTTCAACCACCTGCAGCCACGTCACCGGCTGCCATGGCGCCGGCACGCCGTCCTCGCGCAACCCCAGCATCACGAACGCCGGCTCGGCGGCCCAGCCTCTCGCAACTTCCTCCAGCCCGCCAAGCCCGCTCTCGTCCGCTCCGGCCTCCACCTGCACCTCCACCCACCGCCCCCCTTCGAAAGTCAGCAGCAGGTCAGCCACTCCCGCGTCCGCGAGCCGCGGTTGCACTTCAACGATCGCCAGCGGCTCGCCCGTGATGCCCGCGGCCTCCGCGATCAACCCGGTCAACATCCGCTGGCCGTGGCCCAGGAAGTAGGCCAGCCCACTCGTGCAGTAATTCTCGAACGGCGTCGCCGCCGAACCCGGCTTGTACGCCGATAGCATCGTGAACAGGTTGGCTTCGGACACGCTTTCAGTATCGGGCTTCCGTGTCGGCCCGGGCCACCTCCTCGCGCCCGCTACAATCGCCCGACCATGATCCGGAGCGCCCATCCATGACTCAGCCTTCGTCCCGCGCACTCGCCGCCTACCTCCGTCAGAAAGCCGAATCCCTCCGCGCCGCCGCCCTTCGCCGCCCCACCGGCCCCGCTTGGCGTGACACCGTCGAAGCCACCTGCACCGCCGACGATGTCACCGGCGTGCGCAAGCTCCGCATTCGCGACTGGCAGTTCATCGGCGACTCGGGGCCCGACTTCGGCGGCTGGAATCTCGGTCCGTCCTCGCCCGAGCTCCTCTGCGGCGTCGTCAGCACCTGCCTCACCCACACCTACGAGATCGGCGCCGCCACCATGTCCATCCCCGTCGACCGCATCCAGGTGCGCGTCACCGCGAACAACAACGACGCCCGTTTCCTCGATATCGCCACAGATGACCCGCCCGTCCCCTGGGGCATCACAGCCCACGTCACTGTCGATGCTCCCGACGCCACTGCGGATCAGGTCGCGGCGCTCCATCGCTACGCCAGCGAACGCTGCCCACTTACCAACCTCATCCGCAACGGCGCACCCGTCGAGGTACGGCTCGAGGCTTCACTAGCGGCCGCGCGGCGCCGTGAGGAGCCTGGCTAACCGGCGGTCCGTCACTGCCTCGGCGTCCACGCGCGCCAGGCCCAGGAACTCCACGAGCCTGGCCACGCCGCGCGCCACCACGTCCGCCGGAGCGGTCACCCCGTTCTCGAACCACACCCCGTTGACCACCAGTGCCCCGGCCTTCCGGTCGGTCTTCGCATCCAGCCGTCCAACGAGTTGGTCCCCCACCAGCATCGGCATGGTGTACCGCCCGTACCGAACATCTTCGGGCTTCTTGTAAATCTCCCAGACATGGTCGAACCCGAACAATCGCGCCGCCCGTCCACGCGCAACCACCGTATCCAGCGGCGAAAGCAGCACCGCTTCCTCATCGGTTGTGGTCCCGATCGGTCGCCACGCATCCGGCATGTGCCCGCTCGCCACCCTTTCCAGCAAAGGCACGTCGGCGGCGAGCATCAATTGCGCGCCCTTCCGTCCCTCCACATGCACCCGGACAATTTCGCCTCGTTCCCGGAGTGTCGTTTCGAGCCCGCGTTGGTCGTCGGCGCTCACCTTCCGCGCGAACAGCAGGCTCATCGGGCCGATCCGCCCGATACCCTCGTACGCCACAGCCTTCCGCGCGATGAACAGCTCGGCCTCGCGCTCATCCACTTCGATGAGCGCCCCCGGCGGCGCCACGTGTTCGGTCGCCGCGTAAACGCGCTCGAACCCCGCCCGGCGATACGTCATCGCCTCCCCCGTCCGCCACAGGTAGTACAGGGCGAGTGCTCCGGCCTTGGAGCCCCGGTAGGTCGTGCGGGTTTTGGTGCCCGTCGCCTCCACGTCACGGCTTGCAATCAGCTCCCCCGCCCGCAGGCGTTCGCGCATCTCCGCGACCGCAGCCGGGTGCTCGTCGGCAATCGCCTTTGTGCTGCGGTGATGCAGGTTCCGCCGCATTAGCACCCGCCAGTACGGCAGCTCGTCCATCGGCCGCACGGCCAGCCACCCGCCCCAATCGAAGAACTCCCGCCCTCCATACGCAAGCTCGTCGAAGTACTCGGTCCGGTAGCCATCCACCCGGCTCAGGAGCATCAGATCGTGGCTCCGGGCCACGATCACCAGCGGGTCCAGTTGCAGGTGCTCACACGCCCGGATCGCTTCGCGCGTGCCATCCTTCCTTGCCCATCGCCGTCCCGGCCAAAGCCCCTGCTTCCCGAGCACGAACCGCCGCGCCACCTCCGCCGAAACCGTCAGTGCTTCCGTCACCCCGCCACCTCCACCCGGCTCGGACAATCCAACAGTGGGCACCGTTCGCACGCCGGTCGGCGCGCGATGCACGTCCGCCGCCCGTGCTTGATCAGCAGCATGTGAAACCGGTAGTAGTCCGGCGGGTTCACCAGTGCCTCCAGCAGCTCATGTGCCTGCTCGGCCGTCGCTTTCGCTG